>CAMZKG010000199.1 GCA_947311105.1 uncultured Saprospiraceae bacterium | reverse complement strand
GTTTTTGTTGTTTTTCCCTATTTTTCCGTTGTAAAAGGAATATTTTTATAGCTTTGCAGCACACCGTGAACACAACCTAGTCAAAATGCGATTAATTACACTGATTACTGACTTTGGCCTAAAGGATTATTATGCTTCCACACTCAAAGGACGCCTATATGGTGCTAGTGACCAAATCGCTTTTGTCGATGTCACCCACCAAGTCGAGCCTTTCAATATCACCGAAGCGGCATTTAACCTGCGCAATGCTTGGTTTCATTTTCCGAAAGGGACTATCCATATCGTTACCGTCGTAGCGAGTGATGAAGGTCAATTTAATTGGGTAGCTATACAACACGAAGAACACTACTTTTTGTTGCCTGATAACGGGATTTTTTCTCTGGCCTTTCCAGAGAAGAAGGGAGTCAATGGATTTGAGCTGAGTTCTTCGGACGATTCTCCCTTTTCTGTCCTTCGAGATGCCGTCCAATTTATCCAAGATGGACGTGCTTTTATGGAAATCGGTCTTCCGACAAATAAATTAGTGGAGAGATTGAGCTTGCAGCCTGTAGTTGGGCCTGGCTATCTGCGTGGCGAAGTGATTCATGTCGATCATTACGGCAACGTCATCACCAATATCACCCAAGAGTTATTTGATTCAGTCGGTCATGGACGCCCTTGCAAAGTTTACTTCCGTAAATTAGAACCCATCAAACAAGTCAGCACCACTTACAGCGACGTCCCACTTGGCGAAAATCTCTGCCTGTTCAATTCGTCGGGATTGCTCGAAGTAGCTATAAACATGGGCAATGCCGCACAACTTTACGGCCTTGAAAAGGACAGCACTATTCAAATTGATTTTTTTGACAGCTTACAAGCGGAGTTGGAGAAGTTGTAGTCGCTGAACGCTAGTTTCTAGATGCTAGTTGCTGGTTACTAGATCGTGGGAAGTTGAGCCGAACGGCCGTTCGGCTACCTAGCAATCACGTTACTGGTGACTAGTACAGAAAGTCGAGCCGAACGGTCATTCGACTGTCTAGCAATCGGGCTACTCCATCGCCAAAATCACCGTTTGCCAAAAACCATCTATCGCTTCATCCAACATGTCATAAACATTGGCAAAACCATCTCTACCGCCATAATAGGGGTCTGGTACTTCCGTAATATCGGGATCATCTCCATAATCCATGATCAATTGTACTTTTTGGCGCTGCTTATCTGTAGTGCAAAGTGACAGTATATCTTCATAATTAGCAATGTCCATCGCCAATATAAAATCATAGTCATCAAGAAAAGATGGATGAAATTTTTGGGAGCGTTGGTGAGAGATATCCACTCCATGCTTGCGCGAAATCTCCATAGAACGACTATCGGGTAGCTCTCCTACGTGATACCCTGCAGTACCCGATGATGCCACTTCCCAGTCTAGTCCCCGTTTCTCAATTTTATCTTGAAGAATCCCTTCGGCTAGTGGTGACCGGCAGATATTCCCCAAACAGACCATCATTATTTTCATTACGCTACTGTATTTGTTGGACTTGTTCAACTGTTCTAGCGTGAAATTGTTGAGCTTACTCCGAAAAATCGGGGTGTAGCGGTGTAACGGGTTTAGCGGTTTAGCGCTCTAATATAATTAAATTATTTTTTTTCGTATATTTGCAGTAAAAATAATCAGAACAAGCTTACCATGAATGAACAGGCACCACAAACAGAAAAAAAAACAACTTCAAACTCCAAACAATATCTTTCTATTGCATTGGTTCTCATCTTGTTAGGCATGGGAATTGCCATGATATACAAGTCTTTTGCGCCAGCTAAAAAAGTTATTGCTGAAAATGTCGAAGATGTTCCAAATGATGTTTTGGACGAAAACGACCACCAACCAGAAGACCAAACACTCAACGATATCATCGACAAACAGGACATGGATTTTGATGATGAAGGCGAAGAAGATGCTTCCGCAAAAGGCTCCGACGACTCCGATTTGGAAAGCATCGATGAGCCTAACCAAGCTAAATCAAGCACAAGCCCTAACCAAAAACCCAAAACAACCATTTTGGCAGACAAGACAGATGCACCCAAAAAACTAACCAAATACATGGTCATCACCGGCTCTTTTAGCTCCATCACCAATGCCCGCAAAAGACTGGAGCAAACCATTGTGGCAGGATATCGGGATGCAGAGATAGTGCAGTTTGATCATTCTAAATTCCATACGGTTTGTGCTATCCGTACCGATCACGAGTCCACCGCTAAAACCGCCATCCGTAAGCTAAAAGCCAAAAAAATTGATGCGATCTTGCATACAACTAAAGGGAATTAACCGTAGCCCATTGACCGTTCACCCTTACGCCAAATAGTCATTATTGCCACGACTTACAGAATGGAGCAGTACTTTACTTTGTGCGGTTTGAGAAACCTTGCCTAGGTTTCCCTTTCTTAAGGGCAACCGAACGGTAACAAAATGAAAATTTACTCATTGCTTCCAGTTGGAAAAGTTGAACGAGTGGTCTTGCAAATTAATTTGCAAGATGTAGAGACAAGCGCAGCGAGTAGCGCCACAGGAATTGGCTCCAATTGAGCGTAGCGAGTATCACCGTAGGTAAGGTAAAAGATCATAGGCAAAAGGCTCAGGTAAAGGCTTCCAAAAGTGACCCCCCAATTAAAATTTCTTTTTGCTTGACCTTAAAGTACCCCTTAAAAAAGGGGCTCATTGGTGGGGTTTCACCAAAAAAACTAGCAAAAAGAAATTTTTTCTAGCAATCATTCCTCCTGCCTATCAATTGAACAATTGCGCACTTGAACAATTGAACAAAACGCTTAATTACATCCAGCGGCAGCTTTAGATCCCACTGTAATGCTCACTTTACCGCCAGTACGAAGTGATTTGCCTGGATAAGGCGACTGTTTGACGACATAAGAGTTGTTGGCAGTACGACCAGGCAGCTTTTCAACTTTACCAATTTTCAGGTCATTCAGCTCCAACAAAGAGATGGCTTCGTCTTCGGGTAGGCAAGACAAATTGGGGACTTTAACAAAATCCGAAGAACGACGACTAACCACAAATCCTAAAGTGCTTCCCACAGGCACTTTCACCCCTTTCTCCAAGTCATCCGAAATATCCTTCCCCTTGTAAAAGACCTTCAAAATCGTACCACCTGACAGCCGATGATTAAAAACTTCTTTTTTGACTTTTGTGGAAACTCCTAACCGCTTCAGTTTTTTGGAATACTGGCGATAATCTTCAGACACCCCAAATACTTTGGGTAGGGTCACCATGTCTGGAGTATATTTGGTGACAGACAAATAAATCTTTCTCCCCTTTTTTACCGAAGCCCCTTTTTCTGGTTTTTGCGAAAGCACCACCCCTGGCGGCTTATCCTTCAAAAACATCGAATCACTGATGACTAATTCTACATGATTGGACTGGGCAATCGTACGCGCATCGGCTATCTCCATATCCCGAAAATCGGGTACTTGGATGGACTTGCCGTGCATGGTATAAAAATCGAGCCATAAAAAAAGAAGACCGAATGTGCCCACCAAAAAAAGTAACACACCCGCTAAATTTTTCAGAAAATAGGGCGTTTTCATCATGTCCAATACATTCTTAAATTTGTTCTTTACTTTACTCATGCTTTTTAGATTGCTCTTTTGTCGCTGTGTAGAATATGAATTAAAATGCGGCAAAAGCCACCGTTTATCCAAGTGATTTTGTGGAATAATACGGCGAAAGTAGGCTTTCCCTAGTAGTTATGGAAAAAAAAAGCCAAAAATCTGCTTTTTTTGATGTTTTATCACCTATTTTGCCCCTTTTATGGTCTTATTAACGTAAAATACCCTATGAAAAAAATTGGTATTCTCAATGGAGTCGAAAACACTTTTCCGCAAGCGTTGATCCAAAAAATCAATGTCATAGCACCCAAAGACATCCGTGCGGAAGCTGTTTTGGTCGAAGAAATTTTGCTGGATGAGCCGCTGGACTATCAGGTGATTATTGACCGTATTTCGCAAGATGTTCCTTTCTATCGGACCTGGCTCAAACAAATGGCGCTCAATGGCGCCGCCGTACTTAACAACCCGCTCTGGTGGTCAGCAGACGACAAATTCACCAATGCCGTCATCGCTAAAAAAATAGGCGTCCCCGTCCCCAAAACGGCTTTGCTGCCTTCCAAAGAGATGCCAAAAAATACTTCGCCTAAGTCCTTTCGGAATTTAAAATTTCCGTTGGATTGGGACAAAATGATTCGTCATGTCGGTGGATTTCCGCTTTATCTGAAGCAATATCATGGCGGTGGCTGGCAACATGTCTATCGGATTGA
This sequence comes from uncultured Saprospiraceae bacterium, assembly GCA_947311105.1. Classification (GTDB taxonomy): domain Bacteria; phylum Bacteroidota; class Bacteroidia; order Chitinophagales; family Saprospiraceae; genus HyVt-613. Next base: position 7,061 of record CAMZKG010000199.1, on the reverse strand, counting down.
AGACAAGCAAGAGCTATTTGACACCTACGACCAGACTGGTCATTTGGTCATGATGCTGCAAGAGAATATTGAGTTTACCGCCTACTTTAGATGCTACTCCATCGGCGCAGAGCGCATCCATATCATGCCGTATGCTCCCCAAAATGAACATGCCATGCGCTATGCCGCCTATTATGATGCGCCCCAATCGCTTTTAGATACCATGCAAAATTATGTCATCAAACTGAACAAAGCGCTAGGTTATGATGTCAATACTGTCGAGTTTGCCGTTCGTGATGGTATCCCCTATGCCATTGATTTTTTTAACCCTGCGCCAGATGCAGACCTAAATTCTGTCGGACGCAATAATTTTAATTGGGTGGTCGATAACCTTGCAGAATATGCCATCCAACGGGCAAAAATCCATCAACCGAATCAATTAAATCTAACTTGGGGCACCGCCATATTATGAAAATAGCCATCATAGACCTTTATGACGGCGAGCCCAACTTTGGCATCACCGCAATTAAAGAAATTATTCAGGCGCATGGGGCACACTCTATTCAGGTATTTGATATACAGCAGCAAGGTGAATGGCCCAAAATTAGGGGCTGGGATGTATTTATATCTAGTGGCGGCCCAGGAGATCCCGCCAAAAAATTTTCTTGGTCGAGCAAGTGGAAAGGCTTCATGCAATCAATTTTGGATTATAACCAAACGGCGGAGACACCCAAGCCTGTATTTCTGATTTGTTTTTCCTTTCAACTTTTTTGTCACCATTTTGAGCTGGGACTTGCGTCAAAAAGAGACCAACCGTCCTATGGTTCTTTTTCTTGTCGGTTGACCCCTTACGGGAAAAAAGATGCGATTATGGGGGCGCTTTCGGACAATTTTCAAATAGCTGATTTTCGTTCTTACCAGATAACACAACCGCATTCGGAAAACCTAAAAAAACTAGGTGCAAAAATTCTTGCTATCGAAAAATCACGCCCACATATTAATAAAGCTCAAGCATTGATGGCTATTCAGTTTTCTTCTTGTGTTTATGGCACTCAATTTCACCCCGAAGCCAACGGTGACAAAGTCAAAAAAACCTTTGAATTAGACGAAGAAAAACTCCAAAAATTCTTAGGCAACAAGCAATACGAAAAAGCCGTAAAAAAGCTAGACAATATAGAAGGCATCAACCAGACCCAAGCCATTATTTTGCCCCGCTTTTTAGATTTCGCTCGCTCCATAATTTCCAGGGATGATTCCAAAATATAGGCAAGCCTTTAATGCTTCATTTTCTAATCAAAGCTACTTACAGCTTCGGCAAGTAGTAGAAAACACTTTTCAACAAAAACTAGGATTTCGGCTTCTAGAAACACCAATCTTCCTTCCCAAAGATGTTGTCCAGCAGCTCCAACAAGCATCGCTTTCTATCATTAAACAACTCAAACAGAATTCATTCCGCAAGGAAGCCGACCATGCCATCCCCCATGAATGGCTAGTACCTAATGAAGACGAACATCCTATTTTTCTGCAATTTGACTTTGCGCTTACGCTAAACAAAAAACACAAAATAGAACCACAACTCATTGAGTTACAGGGATTTCCAGCATTATTCTTTTTTCAGATAGCCGCACAGGAAGGCTTCAAGTCAATCTCCAATCTAGACAATCTACACCCGTATTACGATAAATTAAACCAACAAAATTACCTAAAATTGCTCCGCCAAAATATTTTAGGCAAGCACCACCAAAAAAATGTAGTCCTCCTAGAACATGATCCTTGGAACCAAAAAACTGCTATTGATTTTGCTGGAGCCCAACAGCTTTTGAACATCCCCGTTATTGATATTCGCACTATTCAACGAAAAAATAAACGTCTATTCTATAAAAATAAAAAAGGGCTACTCACGCCTATCTATCGTATTTTTAATCGAGTCATTTTTGATGAACTGGCTCAATATAATCATCAAGACTGGGATTTTAATTTGACCCAAGAAGTCGATGTAGAATGGGCCGGCCACCCCAATTGGTTTTTAAAATACAGTAAATTTGCCCTACCCTACATCCAAGGCGCCTTTGCCCCAAAATCTATCTTCCTAGACCAATGGAACGGAGACACCAACCAACTAAAAAATAGTGTCCTAAAACCCATCTTTTCCTTTTCCGGCAACGGTGTACATATCCACCCAACAAAAGAAATTATCGCCCAAATTCCAAATAAAAAACAATACATTCTCCAAGAAAAAATTACTTATGCCCCCTTGCTTGAATCTCCACAAGGTCATTTTTCGCAAGTAGAAGTCCGAGTTATGCTCATCCAAAATCCCAATAAAAAAGGAGAATATATCTTTATGACTAATTTAGTTCGAGCGGGGCGAGAAGGCATTATTGGTACGCAACACCAACAGAAATATGACTGGACGGGCGGTGGAATTGGGCTGATGGAAGAGTAACCTGCTGACCAATTTTGTGCACATGCTCGAAAAGAATAAGAAACCGCATATCTAAAGCGGTAGCATAACCCATGCCTTTTTCTCTACAACACAAAAAAACAATCAACACCAACCACCTGATAATCAACTGATTAAATAACAATTTTCATCTTTTATGGCAAAAATCACTACTACAAGTAGAAAAATTTGTATTTAACCTTCCCCCTAATCAGGATACTCCACCCGAATATGATAAATAGAATGCAGTGTTTTCCGAATGGTCTTGACGACGGTATCAAAGTCTGCAAAGGTGATGTCGGAGTGGTCAAATTGATGTGCGTCCTTCTTAAATTGCAACACTTTTTGGATAAGTTCATCGAGATTTTTCTCGTTAGGTTCTTTGAGACTATGGGATGCTGCTTCCATAGAATCCGCAATCATCAAGATGACTTCTTCTTTAGTTTGGGGCGCAGGCCCGGGATAGGTAAAATCTTTGGGATTGACTGCGTCTTCTCCATGCTCGTTCACTTCCGTACGATAAAAATATTCGACCCTAGTAGAACCGTGATGCGTCAAAATGAGCTGAATAATCTCTTTGGGTAGATTATGTTTTTTGGCTAATTTTTCACCTTCTACAACGTGACCGATGATAATCGCTGCGCTTTCCTTGGCAGAAATCTTATCATGAGGATTGCTACCTTTTTGATTTTCAATAAAATAGGACGGATTTTTCATCTTTCCTATATCATGAAACAAGGCGCCTGCCTTGACCAACAAGGCGTTGGCTCCGATGGCATTGGCAGCGGCTTCCGCCAAATTAGCCACTTGCAAAGAGTGCTGAAAAGTACCTGGTGCTTTTAGCGAAAGCTCCTTCAATAAGACATGATTAAAATCTGCTAACTCGGCTAATTGAATCGGCGTTATCCGCCCAAATATTTTGCCAAACAAAGGAATCAAAGGATAAGCAATCAAAAGCAATAATCCATTGAGCATCAACCACGCCAACCAACCTAAGTCCGACCAAATCATCTCCCCCGACTTCACAAAATTCAACACAAATATCATCACCAAATACGTCAATAGTATCAAGCCTATTGACACAAAAAACTGCCCCCAATACCTTGTCTCTTTGCCTACAATTAAGGCCACTATCCCAGCGACCACCTGAACCAAAACAAAATCAAATCCCTGACCTAAAATAAAAGTAGAGACGACGACCACCACCAGATGTAGCAATAACGACAATCTTATCGGAAAGAAACTACGTGCCACCAAAGGCACAATGGCAAAAGGAATAAAATAAGGATTGATGCCGCTATTATTAACAACAAATATAGACAAGAAGCCAAAAAACAAGGGCATCATAAAAATCATCAATAAATCCCCAAAATGTCCATATTCTTCTCGGTTATAATTTCTAATAAATTGAAAAAACACCAACAAAATCACCCCCAACAAGATTAAATTGCCCAAAAAGATAAGCCACTTGGTATATTTTCCATTTTGCCCAGCTTCATAATGCTTTCGCAAAGAATCTAGCTTTTGATAATCTTCTGGAGATATTCGAGTATTGTTGGCAAGGACTAAATCACCTGCTTTTACAGAGCCTACGACGGACGAGATTCCCGCTAATTCGCGTTGCTTATATTTTTGCGTAAGCGAATCACTAAAAATCAAATTGGGGACAATCACCTGCTCCAAGACAGGCAAAATAAACTCTGGATTCCGCAAGGAAGAATGCGGCAAAGAATCCGTAATAAACTCATACGCGGACCGTATATTAAAGACATTACCTAGCGTTTTGCGATACGTTTCGTTGCCCCTTACAACATTAATCACGAAAGATGGTGCTTGACCATCCAAAACCGTATCATTGCCCACAACTCCCGCATTATAGATTATATTAATCAAGCCCAGCCCTACTCTTCGATAATCATTCTGATGAAAAAAGACTTCTTGGTAATCCGTACTATTCTTTTCATTTTCGACCTGACTACTAAAACTGGAATTAAATTGTGCGGCCACCGTAGCGGCAATCTCCGTATCCCAAATAAAATAGGGGCTAAAATCTTGCTCTATTTTACCTTTTTCCGCAAGGATAGTCGCATCAGACTTGTACAAAGTAAAATCAAAAGGTGCATATAAATCGCCATTTCGCCACACCTGACCTTCCGCAAATTCATACTTAAATCTAGCAGATCTAGGCATAAAAAAACCAATCAGTAAGACCGTCGCCAACGGTATCAAAACCTTAGCGACTTTGGGTATCTGTATGGAAAAAGCTTTTAATTTATCTAACATATTGCGAAGATAATTTATTTTTGGAGACTTGACTGGGTGGACTTAGGGGATTTGTTCTAATTTGTACGCCAACCCTATCCTTTACCTATCCACTTTACTTCTTCGACCCCCAAATCTAGGGCTATTTTGCGCCCCAACACAAACAAATAATCCGACAAGCGATTGAGATATTGGATATGAATCGGCGCCACCGTCTCCGCATGGCTCAAAGCGACAGTTTCTCTTTCCGCCCGCCTACAAACCGTCCGCGCAATGTGCGCCAAAGACACCACAGGATGCCCACCAGGTAGAATAAAAGCGGTCATGGCGGGCAATTCTTCGTCCATTTTGTCGATGGATTGCTCCAAAAAATGAATATCTGACTCGTCCACTATCGGCAATTTATCAAACATCGCAGGGGTCGATGCCAAATGCGAGCCGACATCAAACAATGCCTTTTGGATGGTCAATAATTCTAGGCGTTGGGATTGGTCATCTAGATAGTCCCGCAAATGCCCAATATGCGCATTCAACTCATCAATCATGCCGTAAGCCGAAATTCGGATATGGTCTTTAGGTAGCCTTTTGCCGCCAAAAAGCCCTGTTTCGCCACTATCTCCTTTTTTTGTATAAATCTTAAAACCCATAGGTTTGTTTTTGTGTAGCTGTTTAGGTGCTCCTATTTTTAGGCAGAAAATAAGCATTTTTGTGTATGTTGAAGCTATTTTTTTAAAGCGTAGCTGGGCTACGTGATAAAAAAGCAAAAACAGGCGCAAAAAGGGCATTTTGTCACAAAAATCTGCCCTACCTAAACAGTTACGTTTTTGTTAAGGTCTAGAGTCTTGCTGCGACTCGAATGGGATTTGGATTTGTCTTGTCTGACTCTACCAAACCATCTCTTAAACGGATAATCCGGTGGGTATGTTCAGCGATATCAGGTTCATGAGTCACAATAATGATGGTATTGCCTTCTTCGTGCAATTTTTCTAAGATGCCCATGATTTCGACGGAAGTCTTGGTATCAAGGTTACCAGTAGGCTCATCGGCAAGGATAATTGCGGGATTATTGACCAAAGCCCTGGCGATGGCGACCCGTTGTCTTTGCCCGCCAGAAAGCTCGTTGGGTTTATGCATTACCCGATCGCCTAGCCCGACTTGTTCGAGTTTTTGTTTGGCGATAGCTAGTCGTTCGGACTTACTATATCCCGCATAAATGAGTGGCAACGCGACATTTTCTAGCGATGTCAATCTAGGCAATAGGTTAAAAGTTTGGAATACAAATCCGATTTCTCTATTACGGATGACTGCCATTTCGTCGTCGCCCATATTGCTTACATCTTGGCCATTGAGATAGTAATGACCGCTGGAAGGGGTATCGAGACAGCCGATAAGGTTCATGAAGGTAGATTTGCCCGATCCAGAAGGCCCCATCAAGGAGACAAAGTCATTTTTAAAAATGGAGATGGACACATCTCTCAGAGCATGGACTTTTTCCGAACCTAAAGTATAGGTTTTGCGCAAGTGTTCGGTTTGGATGATAGACTCTTCAATCATGATTGCTATGTTGTAGCTTTCGCAAAAAAGCTGTTTTTGAGAAACTAGTGACCTGATTGCCGAACAGCCGTTCGGCTCTGCGTTCCACGCACTAATAAACAAGCGACTAGGCGACTAAATATCTAAAAATCTCTTAACGCTAAAAAAACCATCTTGAGATTCAGGCGCATTAGCTAAGGCATCTTTTTGCGAAAGCATATCTCTTGGTTTATCGTCATCTAAGGGACTTACGTCCAAATTCAAATAAACTAAAGGCTCGACCCCATCGGTATCCAGTTCGTTAAGTTTTTCCACCATTTTGAGAATTTCGTTGATGTCCTTCATCAAAATAGCCTGTTCATCTTGGTCTAGTTTTAACTTGGCCAGTTTTTCTAGTTTCAAAATTACGGATTCGTTGATAGGCATAGGTAAAAATTAGATAGGTAGCGTGATTTAATCGTCCAAAAATGAGCTTACTCCGAAAAGTCGTTGTAAACTATAGCAAAAAAGAGAAACAAAACTTTATTTGGTTCAATCGTGCAATCTTGCAATTGTTCAACGGAAACTAGCGCTTGACTTGCTTCAACGGGCTAAAGCCCATTGTACTGCTGCTGTAATGTACAACGGGCTTCAGCCCGTTGCTATGTCCACTTGCTTCTACTCACTTTAACCATTGCACGTTTGACTTGCTTCAACGGGCTAATGCCCATTGTACTGCTGCTGTAATGTACAACGGGCTTCAGCCCATTGCTATGTCCACTTGCTTCTACTCACTTTAACCATTGTACGTTTGACTTGCTTCAACGGGCTAAAGCCCATTGTACTGCTGCTGTAATGTACAACG
>CAMZKG010000198.1 GCA_947311105.1 uncultured Saprospiraceae bacterium | reverse complement strand
ACGCCGTAGGCAATTGAACGCCGAAGGCAATTGAACGCCGAAGGCAAATTAAACGCCGCAGGCAATTGCTTTTTTTCTTAACCAAATCGTTTAATTGCGATAAACAAATTAAAATGACAAAAATAATCAAAATACTCGGGACTGGTTGCCCAAAATGCAAAGCAACCATCGCACTCGTTGAAGAAGTAGTCAAAGAAAATAATATCGATGCCGAAATCATCAAAGTAGATGATATCATGGACATCATGGAATATGACGTGCTCTCTACCCCTGCGGTAGTCGTCGATGAAAAAATAATGGTTAAAGGTCGAGTACCTAGCAAAGATGAAGTCAAAAGCCTTTTAAACAATCCTTTTGTGATTGGACTGGGGGATGATGATAATGGGGACGGTTGTTGTTGATTTGCCTTCGGCGTTCAATTTGTGCTTTGCACGTTCATTTGCCTTCGGCGTTCAACTTGTGCTTTGTACGTTGATTTGCCTTTGGCGTTCAACTTGTGCTTTGCACGTTGATTTGCCTTCGGCGTTCATTTTGTGCTTTGCACGTTGATTTGCCTTTGGGTGTTTAGATTAAAAGAAATAAATGTTTGATTGGATACAGCGGATAGCGGATTGGTTGGTTTATGATGTCGCACAACTAGAGAAAGGGCAGCATTTGGCGGAAGCCCTAAATTTCTTTATTTATGATACCACCAAAATCTTGCTTTTACTCTTTGTTATTATTTTTTTAATGGGGATAATCAATAGTTATTTTCCGATAGACAAAGTACGTAACTTCTTGTCCCGCAACAAGTTATATGGAGCAGAATACTTGATATCTAGTCTTTTTGGGGTGGTCACCCCTTTTTGCTCTTGTTCATCTGTCCCTTTATTTATAGGTTTTGTCAAGGGCGGGATACCTTTGGGCGTTACCTTTTCTTTTTTGGTGACATCTCCTTTGGTGAATGAAGTGGCAATAGGTCTGTTTATTGGATTATTTGGGATGAAGATGACCGCAATTTATGTCGTAAGCGGGGTTTTGTTAGGGACGATTTCTGGAGCCATTTTACAACAACTCCATCTAGAACGATACCTTACACCTTGGGTCAAAAAGGTTTTGGCGAAAGCCCAAAGAGAGCAAGATGCCTTCGTTGCCGAAAAACAAACATTTAAGCAACGATTGCCTATTATTTGGGACGAAGTATTAAATATCTTGAAAGGCGTCGTTCCCTATGTAATTATTGGAATAGCCATCGGGGGATTGATGCACGGATATATTCCGGAAGGATTTTTTGAACAATATATGGGCAAAGAAAATTTATTTGCAGTGCCCATGGCAACCATCTTGGCTGTACCTATGTATTCGAATGCATCGGGGATTTTGCCTGTCGTTCAGGTTTTAGTGGCTAAAGGTATCCCTATCGGTACCGCCATTGCCTTTATGATGGGCGTGGTCGGATTGTCTTTACCAGAAGCAATGCTATTAAAGAAGGTAATGACTTTTAAGCTAATAGGTATTTTCTTTGGGGTGGTGACACTCTGTATTATTATTTCTGGATACGTTTTTAACTTGGTTTTATGAAAATTTTTGGTTTTATATTGTTAATTCTGCTGACTGGATGTGCATCATCCAAAAAGCACTCTCTAACCCACATCGCCCCAACAATCAAAGTCATTGATACGGATTTTTCCAAAGGGCGCCTGACACTAGAACACGAATTAAGCCTACAAGATTTAGAAAAATTTCATGGGCATCTGTGTGATGGTTTGGTCGTTGGTTTTTTGGGTATTAAAGAAGGATTAGACGTGCTGTACCCAAATGGCATCATCGACCGTACCAATACTAGAATCGTCAGCAAAAGCTCTCCTTGCCTAACAGATGTAGCGATTTACATCACAGGAGGTCGATATCAGTTTAATTCTTTTTATGTTGACAATAGCATCAAAGATGGATTCTACATCATCCAAAGAAAAGATACGGGGCAAGCGGTGGCTGTTAAAATGAATCAAGGAGTAAAACCCCAAGAAATAGGAATACTTGGTAAAAAAGCTGTCAGCGGTGAACTACCAGCGTGTGATTTAGATAGATTAAAAAAGCTGGAAGATGATTTTTCCAAAAAATTACTTTCCAGCAATCCGAAAGATATTTTTACAGTCATGAATGTGACTGATTTTGACTGGAACCCTGTTTTGAAAAATGATTACATCAAAACAGATATTCTTAACAAAAACAAATCTACTTGTAATCAAAAACCAACCAAATCATGAAAATTTTCAACATTTTGACATTGACTTTTTTTTCAGTTGTTCTTTTTTCGTGTGGCACCCAAAAGGTTGCTCATGAAGGACACAACAAAGAACAAGCACATTGGGGCTATACGGGCGCACATGATCCTAGCCACTGGTCGGACATCAAAGCAGCTTATCGAGCTTGTGCCGGACATTCGCAATCTCCAATTGACATTGATCATACACAATCAAAGCAATTGGCACACAAGAACGACCTAAAGCTCCATTATGGCAAAAGCCCGATTGATATCCTAAACAATGGGCACACCGAAGAATTTGTAATTTCTGGTGATAACTCCTTGACCTTCAACGGAAAGAAGTATCAACTAAAGCAATTCCACATGCATACTTTAAGTGAACACACGGTGGATGGCAAGCATTTCCCTTTAGAGATTCACTTTGTCAACAAAGCTTCTGATGATACGTACGCAGTGATTAGTGTACTAGTCAAGGAAGGCGAAGAGTCCGACTTTCTAGCTCATTACTTATCACATTTTCCTGAGCATGAAGGCGAGTACAAAGCAAAAGGAAAGCTTGATATTATGTCTGTACTTCCAAGCACAGAGCATTACTACCATTACCAAGGCTCTTTTACCACGCCGCCTTGCACAGAAGTAGTAGAATGGATCGTCCTAAAAGAAAATCCTACTGCTTCAAAAGCCCAATTAAAAAGGTTACACCAATTAATGCATGACAATTACCGTCCAGTGCAGCCATTGAACCAGCGAGTAATTGATGTACAGTAAACCGTATGACTATTCCAATAGCTACGTTTAGCTATTGGAATAGTTTACCAACACCCTACCCACTTATGGAGTTTTTACAACACATTTTCGACACTTATAATATTCCGATATTATCCGCTTTTATTTTGGGTCTGATGACAGCAATAAGTCCTTGTCCATTAGCGACAAATATCACGGCAACAGCATTTATCGCCAAAAACATTACGGATAAAAAGAAGGTATTTTTAAGTGGCATCGTCTATTTTTTGGGAAGGGCATTTAGTTATACGGTCATTGGCATGGTGCTGTATTTTGGCGCAAGCAAATTTCATGTAGCCAGATTTTTTAATCAAAATGGAGAAAAATTTCTTGGGCCGCTGTTGGTCATCATCGGACTCATCATGCTGAATGTTATACAGCTTAATTTTTTAGGGAAGTCCAAATTTCAAGAAAACCTGTCTGATAAATTTAGGGACAAAGGGCTTCTTGGGTCATTTCTGATAGGAGTTGTCTTTGCCTTGGCGTTTTGTCCTTATAGTGGAGCATTATATTTTGGCTTGTTAATACCAATGACAATCTCATCATCTGACGGGCTTTATCTACCTATTATTTTTGCTTTTGGCACGGGCTTACCAGTTATTTTATTTACGTATTTATTGGCATTCACGGCCGGGAAAGTACGAGGCTTTTACAAGAAAATCACTCAGATAGAGCAAGTTATGCGCAAAGTTGCCGGTATTGTGTTTATCCTTACGGGGCTTTACTACATAGCTATTTTTGCGCAAGTTATTTAGGGGATTTTAACTGGGTGATAAGAATTTAAAGCCCATTGCCAAGATCTACAATCAGTTCAACGATTGCTCAACTGAAACCAGCCTAAAAATTAATATCACAGAAATCAATGGTTCGGTAAAAAACAATACTCCGACGTAGCCTGCCACGCCTCCAACGTCTTCCTTGATTAAGGCAAAATTTGAAGGTGCTTGATGAGCTATAAATT
>CAMZKG010000197.1 GCA_947311105.1 uncultured Saprospiraceae bacterium | reverse complement strand
TTTGCCTTCGGCGTTCATTTGCCTTCGGCGTTCAATTTGCCTTCGGCGTTCATTTGCCTTTGGCGTTCATTTGCCTTCGGCGTTCATTTGCTTTGGCGTTTAGCTTAGGAAGTCGTCTTCGCTGTAACGGACAATCTCGCCATTGGGCAATACTTCATAGGAGTAATTTACGGCTTTGGTTGCATCAAATTCTTCTGTGGCAACCTTTCCTTCTGAGACATAAACAACCCAATCGGGAGTAATGACCGTGGCAGATTGCGTAATGACCCCTTCCTTGGCTTCTACCTTGCTGATGACGGTGCTGGCAATTAATTCACCTTTTGGGGTGAAAGTCGCCAAAATGTATTCATACACCATCAATCCCGCTTTCCAAAAAACGACGGCCCTAAATCCCTTTTCCTGAGTCATCTTAAATCCTGGTAAATATTCCGTATATTCATCAATTTCTCCCATGTCTGCCGGCTGCACATAACTTAGTAGGATGGCTTGCGCAAAAGGCAAATTGGCCTTTTCTAAGTCATGATGCAAAGACTCAGTGATGGTGACAGGTAGCTCTACTTCGGGAAAAACTTCTAGAAAATTTTCAAAGGTGGGTCTTGGTAAGCTCATATATGCTTTATTGTTCTTCGTTAATACCGCAAAGCTAACGGTTTAGGTTGTTAATTGAGACAATTTGGATGATAAAAAAGTTGTTGACGGTGTAGCGCACCTTAATCGAGCTAAAAGAAATTTCTACTTATAAAACAAGGTATTTGTAGTATAGACGAAAAAAAAAGTTGTTTTGTTGCAATATTCAGTAAAGAAACTGAAACTCCGACGTAGCCACGCATCAGTTAGCTCAAGCTCCAGTCAATAAAAAGTCGATACATCAGCTAGTCCTTTTCGCTCCAAAACAGGTACTTCTACCCCAGCCGCTGGATAACCCACCGGTATCAGCAAAAATGGCCGCTCATTCTCTGGGCGACCTAGGATTTCTTGTAAAAACTTCATTGGACTAGGTGTGTGTGTCAAAGCCACCAAGCCAGCATTATGAATGGCAGTCAGCAAAAAACCACAAGCCAACCCTACAGATTCGTTGACATAGTAATTCTTAGAGTGAGTACCGTCCGCATTGACATCATAAGCTTTCTTGAAAGGAATAATGAGCCAAGGTGCTGTTTCCAAAAAAGGCTTGTGCCAGTCCGTATCAAAAACTTCTAAATCCTTTAACCATTCTTCGGACATCCGTCCGTGGTAATTCTCATATTCTTCTTGCTCCGCCGCTTTTCGGATGGCTTTTTTGATTTCGGGGTCGCCCACTACACAAAAAGTCCAAGGCTGCTTATGCGCTCCTGAAGGAGCTGCCGAAGCTGTTAAGATAATTTTCTCTATCACTTCCCTAGGCACAGATTGATCCGAAAAAACTCGCACCGAGCGACGACCGTTCATCAATTCATAATAGCTATTTGCTCTAGCGTCCATCTCCTTTTCCGAAAGGGTCAACGGGTGATGATATGGTCGAAATGATTTCACTTGCTAAGGTTTAAGTAAAAAGTAAAAAGCAATTAGGAGTATTTTCGAATTATTCGAGTTGTGCTACCACCCTCTTCTTTGCTACCGCCCACGACATTTTTTTAACACATAGGAGCATAGATGCTACCACCCGTGACGTTAGAAGTGGAAAGGAATAAATTTTTGGTAACCTTTTACCTATTTTAATATTGGCATTATCCGCTTTTAGCGAAAAATAGCTTAAGAAAGCTTGTCCGTGCCTGCCATTTTGGATTGGATTTATTTTTTTGTAGAAAATAGCCAAGATTTTGTAAACCCTTGACCTTTAACCCTTTATCTTACTCGTCCCCCCAAAATTAAGCATAAAGCCAATCTATCTCCCTACCGTTAAGCTTAAGTATCGAAATTTAAATTAATTACTCCGGCTCTACCCCAATAATAATATTAAATTCACCATAATTTTGGAAGAACTTCTCACCATTTTTGGGTTTATCAAAGCCTACACCGTAGTCAAATCCAATCGTCCCAAACATAGGCAAGAATACCCGTAACCCCATACCAGCCGAACGTTTTAAGCTAAATGGGTCATAGTCTTTAAAAGAGTCCCACGCATTACCCGCTTCTAAGAAAGACAATAAGTAAATGGTCGAAGAAGGATTTAACGAAAGTGGATACCTGAGTTCTGCGGTAAATTTATTAAAAATCGCTGCACCATGAGCATTGGCTCCAAAAGTAGTTGCGCCACTAGGGTATCCACGCAAAGTGATAAACTCTCTACTAGTAATCTGGAAGGACTGTTGATCCAAAGCACCACCACCTAGCTCAAAACGCTCAAATGGGGACTGCCCATGCTCCTTAGAGTACAACCCTAAGTATCCCATCTTCGCACCAGTCTTTAGGACAAACTTACTGCCCAGACTCGTGTACCATTCAGCATTAAAACGAAACTTGATGTACTCCGTAAATTTGTACTTCTCTTCTAAGCTAAAAAAGTTTTTATTTCTGAAAAGAGAATAGGGCGGAGTAGCTTTCACAATTAATGAAAACTTCGACCCTTGCTCTGGAAATAACGGATAACTAATCGTCGAACGAGTAAAATTTTGGATAACAGCAAAGTTATTAAACTGCCCTGTCGCGAGGCTTTGACCGTCAGGTGTCTGAAAATATCCTCGTGCATTTTTTAGGCTCAATATCTCAAAACTCAACGCTGTACTAGAGATAAAGTTATCATCCGGGAACTTCAATCTTCTACCGATGCTTACCGTATTATTCAATGTTCGAAAATAAGTCTCATTGGCATAGTCTAATCCAAAATGAGAATAAGAAGAAGCCACAGATAATGATGTCGGCCGTCTCCCCCCGAGCCAAGGCTCTGTAAATGAAGCACTTATACTCTTACGAATGGAACCTTGCATCTGCCCACGAAGGCTCAATATCTGTCCATCTCCTTGTGGATAAGGCTTCCAGGCTTTTTTCTTGGCGATATCTGATATCGCAAAATTACTAAACTTCACCCCCAAAGTACCAATCAATCCGCCACGTATATAATTCGCTCCATATTGACGTCCAGGCTGATAACCTGCCGATAATTCTAATTGATCCGAAGGCTTTTCATCTAAGTCATAAACGATATCAACCGTACCGCGTTGCGGATTGGTCGGCGTCTGAATACCAAAATTTTCTGGATTAAAATATCCCAGTGCCATCAATTCTCTTTGAGAACGAATAATCGCTGCTCTCGAAAACTTCTGCCCTGGCTTGGTTCTTAATTCCCGACGTATCACGTGCTCATGTGTACGGTCATTGCCATTAACGACCACCCTATCCACTGTAAATTGTGGCCCTTCAAATATCCGCAAAACCAAATCAATCGAATCATTTTCCACAGCCACTTCTACGGGGTCTATCCTAAACGCCAAATACCCCTTATCCAAATACAACGAACTAATATCCCGCCCATCCTGACTAAAACGCAACCTAGTCTCTAATAATTCCGAATTATAAATATCCCCCTTTTTGATCCCTAGAATCGTCGCCAGACGGTCTGTATCATACAGCGTATTTCCTTTCCAAGCGATATTTCTAAAATGGTATTGGCTTCCTTCCTTGATCTGGATATCAATCTCTAATTTTCCTTTATCATTGCGATAGACCGTATCGGAGAGTATCGTAGCGTCCCGAAATCCGATTTTGTTATAATATTGGATGATTTTTTTCTTATCCGCTTTATATTCATCCGCCAAAAACTTCGAAGAAGAAAATAGGCGTCTTTGCTCCTTAGTATCCTTCATTTTTTTGCGCAACTTTCTAGACTTAACATGGTCGTTGCCGACAAAATTAATGTGTTGAATTTTCACCTTTTTCTTTCGATGCGCTTCCACCAATAATTTAACGGCATTTTGTCGAGCGGTATCAACTATCTCCGAGACCTTAACATCAACATCCAAGAAGCCTTTACCGACGTAGTATTTTTTCACTTCATTCTTGATGGTGGTTTTCACTTGGGTGGTGACAATTGTCCCCTTCCTAACAGCATTATTGATGATGTCGTTTATTTCATCATGCTGCGACTTCTTGATTTTTCGTAAGATATGCCCTGTCAACCTAGGCATTTCCTGCACCTTTATCTCCAAAAAGGCGATGTCGCCTATTATTTTGTAGATAGACACTTCCACATCCGTGAATAATTTTAGCTTCCAAAGCGACTTAATCGCTTTTTCGGTCTCAATACCAGGGATTTTTACTTTGTCTCCCACGCGAAGTCCTGAGATCGCAACAATCGCATTGGGGTCGCTATACTTTGCCCCTTTTACTTTTACACCACCAATTTCATATTCCGCGGGCTCTACAAAATTCAACTTCACAGGAGGAAGTGTATCAGTTTGGGCGATGGAAAAAATAGGCCTTACGGCCAAAAGCAAGACAATCAAAAATAAATTCTTCATAATTCTTATTAGTCATCTTCTGCCTTTCGAGCAGAATCTTTATTTAGTGGGTTTGAATGCGACAAAATCGCAACCATAGTTAAGCGCAAAATTGGCAATAAAATTGAGTCTTTCCGCTTTTTTTAACAAATAAATCCAAGAAACACCCCAATTCACATCCTTTTGGGCTCAAAATATATTGGTTTACCAAAAACCAAGGGGACGATTACTTTATCTGCTCGCTTGTTTTGCCAAATCGCCGCTCTCGATTTTGATAAATATAGATGGCTTCGTGCAAGTCTTCTTCCATAAAATCCGGCCAATTCAGCGGTGTAAAATAAAACTCAGAATAAGCCAATTGCCACAGCAAATAATTACTTAGCCGAGTCTCCCCACTCGTCCGAATCAATAACTCCGGATCAGGCATGTCATGTGTCGTTAAAGCCGCTGCAAATAAATCATCATTGATATCTTTGGGGTCTAGCTCCCCATTCTTTGCTTTTTGCGCAAGCGTCCGCGCCGCTTCGGTAATTTCCCAACGTCCGCTATAATTTAACGCAAGCGTCAACCGCATCCGATTATTGTTCGCCGTATCTTCTATGGCCTTTTCCATCGCTTTACGGCTTCGGCTTGGCAATTTTGACAGATCTCCAATTGTCTGTAATTGAATCTTATTCTTATTCAGCACCTTCACTTCTTTGTTGAGCGTTTCCACAAGCAATCTCATCAAAGCATTCACCTCAAAGGCAGGTCTATTCCAGTTTTCGGTAGAAAAAGCGTATAAGGTCAGGTATTTCACGCCTATTTTTGCGCAAGCTTCTGTAATTCGGCGCACGGTTTTTACTCCTGCTCGATGCCCCATCACCCTTGGCTGTCCCTTCGCTTTTGCCCAGCGCCCGTTACCGTCCATAATGATGGCGATGTGTTGCGGCAACTTACTCTTGTCTATTTTTTCTTCAAAATTCATATCCTTACGCTAAAAAGCGATTTGAACGCAAATTTAGGCATTTTTTGGTTATAACAAGCGCTTTTTTATCTCATCCGCCACCCGAAAAGAATTAGCGTATATCGTCCACGTATAGGTCACACTCCCTCCAGTGGGCATAAAACTACCATCGGTCACATACAAATTATCCACTTCATGTGCCTTACAGTTCTTATCCAGTACTGAAGTTTGGGGATTATTGCCAAAGCGGCAGCCGCCTGCTTGTAGATTGGTTGGGGGGCTTCCGCCAATGCTTGAATAGACCGATTTGAGCTTCATTTCTTCAAAAATAGCTTCGCAATGCTTCGCCAGCAACTCCCCAACTTCGACATCATGCGGATGATTATCCACATGGACTCGAGCGACTGGATCTCCCCATTTATCTTTTACATTTGGGTCTAGACTTACATTTGCGCCTTCCGTTGGCAACCAATCCACAAAAATCTCAAATTTTAATTTTCGGACTTCCGTAAAATATTTTTTCAGATTGACTTTTAGATTAGATCCATAGATTAGCCTCCCATCACTATCCCATTTTTGACGCAAACTCTTAGGCAAAGCATTGGCATGTTCAAACAAAAAATCTATCACGCCACCTTTTATGGGCTTGCCTGTCTTTGGATGGTTGATTTCATAAAAATCATGCAACGTTCGGTTGACAAAAACACCTCGCTCTAAAATCCTTTTCCAAGTGTCTTCATCATAGTCTTCCTTTCGGAAAATACCGCCACCTGTACCACCACCAGAGAAGATTAAATTTTTTCCGACCTGACCATTATTATTGGCTAAGCCTTTCGGAAAATCAGGATTTTTGCTCATCAATAAAAGCCGCGACGTCTCAATCGCCTGAGCCGCCACAACAAATATTATTGCCTGTACAGAACGCTTATTCCCTAAGGCATCATAAAACCATGCTTTTTTAATATTATTCTTTCCATCGGTTTCGAGATGATAGACTTTGGCATTCGGCACGACATAGCAATTACCTGTCAATAAAGCGTCCTTAATCAGGGCGACCCTAGCGCTCCCTTTGGCGTCTGATCCGCACCCATAGCTTCCGCAAAAATTAGAATAATAGCAGCTGTTTCTTTTACCTTTTGCTTTAGACAAAATAGCTCGTGGTGTTGGTATCGTCTGAAAACCTAGTTTTTTTGCCGCAAGGTCGATCCATTCCGAAACAATATTTTCCCGCAAGGGGAAATATGGAAAGTCAGGCGTAGATCTTGGCTCTAAGTTCTTGTGTTTCAGCATCTTACCTGACACACCCACAACCTTCTCCACCTTGGCGTAATAAGGTTCCATGTCTTCATAACTAATCGGCCAGTCCACAATATTAGCTCCTTCTATCTCTCCATAAGTAGATAATAATTTAAAATCGACGGGCTTCATCCGATGAAAATAGCCACTCATAAAATTGGATGAACCACCGACACAATTGCCATTCCAAAAGTCCCGCCCCGTATCAAAAGTTGATTCGGCTTCTTGCTCACCTTCACTATTCGTTTCCACAATCACGTGTTGCTCATCTTTCAGATTCGGTGTATAAACACTTCGTCGCACCGCAGTCAACTCATCTTTCGTAAAATCTTGCGTCCGAAACCAAGGCCCTTTTTCTAATACTAAAACTGTTTGACCCGCTTTCGCTAATTCATAGATTACGGGTCCAGCACCAGCACCGCTGCCGACCACACACACATCATATTCTTCTAAAAAAGTCATCATCTAAGAATTTAATATTACAAATCATCGAATTGCGAAAAGATGACCATTTCTTTTTTTCTATTCAATATTTCTGGGTACTTATCCTTTGCATCAGCTCTCGGCAATCCAGGAATATGCCCAAGCCAACTCCAACCAACTTCATCTACATTTACGCCATAAATGGGGTCTATTACCAGGGCATCCAAAATCATCGAAACCAACCTAGCCATCAGCGTCTCCCCCCAATCAGACTGGACAGCTTGCTCCACTAATTGTATTTTTTCTTCTGGGGATATTTTGCCGAAAGGCTTGCCAAATTGCTCTTTCGAGAATTCAGCTAATCGACTCATGCCCTTAATGATGGACGCCTTGATATCTTCATCATAATTTTCATCCGACAGCACCCAATTTAGATATGGATAGGCCTTAATTTGGGCACTACTCGGCCCATTGGCATCTTCCGGAAACAAAACATCCATCACATCTGAAGCCATCTGGCTTTGTTTTCCCAAGACACCTTCTACTACGGGCGTATCCGCACGGCAAGCACTCAACCAAGGCATCGTAGAAAGCACACCAAAGGCGCCAACTCCTTTGATGAATTGACGCCTTGAGTATGGAAAATTAGACTTTTTCTTTTCTTCGTAAAGCATGTAGCAAATATAAAGCTATTTTTGCTTATTTATTGCAGCATATTCAAACTCCAATCATCTACTCAATAAAAAAAGCAGCATCTCTAACGAGACGCTGCTTAATTCGTATTGGAAGTGAAAAATTAATTTCCACCACCACATTTGCCTTCTCCGCATTTGCCTTCTTTCATGTCCGTTTTATCATCGGTGGCTTTGCTATCGCCACATTTGCCTTCACCACACTTCATGTCGCCTTTGTCAGAAGATTCTGTAGTTGTTGCTTTTTCGGTAGTTGTTTTAGCGCCATCGCCGCCAGCACTACAGCTTGTCATCAAAGTTGCACTAACAAATAATAGCCCAACAAATAGAAATAATTTAGTCAATTTCATCGCAATTCAATTTTTTGATTAATAAAAAGTGGTACAAAGATACTAATTTAAGCCCAAACATATTGAAATCATCTTTAAACTGAACAAAACTAACCTACCTGAATGTCTCCTAGATTACAATTTGTATCCTTTGAGAAAGGGGCACTTTGGTGGGGTTTCGCTAAAAAAAACGTAACTATTTAGGTACCCGCAGATTTTTGCCACAAAATGCCCTTTTTGCGCCTGTTTT
>CAMZKG010000196.1 GCA_947311105.1 uncultured Saprospiraceae bacterium | reverse complement strand
TCAAATGTGGCTGTATTCCAACTTCCTGTCATGCCATTGTCATCCGTTGTTGGCAGTAGGACGGGTTGATCTGTTTCGCACAAAGGACCGATTTGGGCAAATGTGGGCGTAATGCCGTTCGTCACTACGATATCCATTGTGGTCGGCAAGCCGCATTGTCCTGCATCGGGGGTGAAGGTCACTGTGCCGCTGCCGTTTGCTGGGTCAAATGTCTGTACATTCCAGCTTCCTGTCATGCCATTGGCATCCGTTGTAGGCAATAGGACAGGTTGATCTGTTTCGCACAAAGGACCGATTTGCGCAAATGTGGGCGTGATGCCGTTGGTCACTACGATATCCATCGTCGTAGGCAAACCACATTGTCCTGCGTCTGGGGTAAAGGTCACTGTACCACTGCCGTTTGCTGGGTCAAATGTCGCTATATTCCAACTTCCTGTCATGCCATTATCATCCGTTGTAGGCAGAAGGACGGGTTGATCTGTTTCGCACAAAGGACCGATTTGAGCAAATGTTGGCGTAATGCCGTTCGTCACTACGATGTCCATTGTAGTCGGTAAACCGCATTGTCCTGCGTCGGGAGTAAAGGTTACTGTGCCGCTGCCATTGGCGGGGTCAAATGTGGCTGTATTCCAACTTCCTGTCATGCCATTGTCATCCGTTGTTGGCAATAGGACGGGTTGATCTGTTTCGCACAAAGGGCCGATTTGCGCAAATGAAGAAGGGATAGCAGCACTAACATCAATCACCATAACAGCTTCTGTGACACAACCGCCACTAGAAGGGGAGAAGGTCAAAACAGACTGCCCTACCGAGACACTAGGGTCAAAAGGGTTTACATTCCAAGACCCCGAAATCCCATCAATAGAAACATCAGGCAAGGTAACTGGTGGATCGGATTCACAATATGGACCAAGCTGCGCAAACAAAGGATCGACAGCATCCGTAACCGTTAAATGAAGTATGCTATCAAAAGGGCAACCTGTATTGGGATCACTAGCAGGCTGGACAAAGTCACCAGACCAACTTATATTTACCCCGCCCCAAGTAACATAATCCCCAACACAAATCGTGGAATCAATATCCACATCTGTAGGACCTGGATTCACTGTAACGGACACACAATTATTAGACAAATCACCACAAAACCCTGCGCTCCCTGTAGCCATATTCGCTACTAGAAGGTTATAATCATCTCCTACATTAGGCAGGAAAGCAGCATCTGCAAGACTATAGGATAATCCACAAACTTGATAAACTCCTACTGGCATCGTGGTAAAATCAGGGGTCGATAGTATGGCTTGAATCGTACCGCTAGCATCCGAAACTAAGTAAGTATAGCCGTAATCTCCAGGTGGGTCAGGCGCTGTTTCATTTGTAGCATAGATTGGCGCTAACGGGAGTTGTAGGAGTGGCGAGCCTTCACATTCTGTGACAGCACCAGCTGGACTTATAGAACCCGCTTCAGCTGCACAGGTCGAGCAACCTACACCGTCTATATCACAAAAAATGATATTATAATCAATAAACTCTCCAACATCCAGATCTTGTCCATCTACCCAATGCAAGACCCAATCTCCATTCACCGAGCCCATGTTAAAATCTTCCAGACAACCCGTATGGGGGTAATAACTACCTGTAAAATTACCGCTTAAACCCCAGGTTTCAAGATTTGTAAATACTGCGTCATGTCCAGGATCTGGATTAGCAGGTGCATTACATGGAACAAAGGAAATATTCCATACGGAACCATCCGTATTACCAGAAAGATTAATTGGCCCAATTAAAGTAACACTTTGTCCGCTAGGAGAAGTTAAAACCAACTCTAAGTCCCCGATGTATTCATGTGTAAAGTTTACAGTTACACCGCAAACTCCTTGCCCTGGACTACTTAAATCGTTATTAGTAGCTCCCGTAACGGACAGAATAATATCGCCATTTTGTAACTCTGGCAAAGTATAAGGACAATTGGTACAGCACTGCCCATAAACATCAGCAGTAACAAATAACAAGAGTAAAAAAGTCAAAAATTTTAGTGTAAAATTTTTCATAATCAGTGGGAGGTTTTGTAAGTGTTAGTTTTTGGGTCTCAAGAATCTAAAAGAATTTTCCGAAAGGGTAATTCAAACTCTTTTCTAATGAAATTAACGCCATCAGAAATGAATTTCAATAAAAATGATTTTGGTTCTTCTAATATTGTATCAAAATGTAATAAGTCACCAAGTACACAGAACATTTCGTTAGAAAAATAAAAAACCATTTATCCGAGGGAAAGAGCACATCAGATTCAAAAATGCTGCTTCAAGTTGACGCAAAATTATCATTATTTCTTTAAAAGCGGTAATTTCACCTACATTATATATACAACTTGGGACACAAGCCGAATATAATTCCGTAGTAATGGCATCAAACTATCTATTATTTTACTCTATATCCGCAGTTAATGATTCACGACAATTTTCCTAATTAATTGATTATCAGAAGATGATAACACAACAAAATAGACTCCTTGCGGAAAAAACCTAACATCAATTGGATAAGCTCCAGGAAAGAAAAAGGTTTTCTCCTCCATCATCACATGCCCAACCAAATCATAAATCATCACGGATGCTTCAAAAATATTTCCGCCTTTTAGAGAGACAAAAAGCTCATCATCGACAGGATTGGTGTACAGTTTTATCTGTTCAAGTGGGGAATCAACCGTGTTTTGGCTACAAAAATCGCCATTCACGAGCTCTTTGCGCACTGTTTGCAAGCTAGCTAACATTCGCTTTTTTTGTTCTTGCGTAAACATGGCCAGGCACTCATCCGTCGAATAATCCATGTAGTTATTATACATATCAAAAGAACCACAACTAACTCTTCGATCATTGGGGCATCCCTGCGTTGGTCTTTCTTGTTCGGGGGTATCGTCAATGCCATCGTCAATGCTACAATCCCCAGCGGTGTTGCCCCAAATATGTTCTAAATCAAGGTAATGCCCGACTTCATGCGCCAAAGTCTTACCAAGATGATTGGGTTTTTTGGCGGTTCCGATTGAGCCAAAAGCTTCGTAGTCGATGATGATACCGTCTTCGGCTGCAATAGCAGTGCCTGGGAAACTGGCAAAACCAAGAATGCTTCCACCAATATTACAGACCCAAATATTCAGGTATTTTTCGGTATCCCAAGCGTCTTCTCCCCCTAGATTTGAATAAAATATGCTAGGACGTCCATCGCTTGGATTCAATCTGTGACCAATGTTGGTATAAGGTGTTTGGGTACGGGTGATACCTGTTGTTTCGTTTCCGAAAGGATCTTTTTCCGCAAGGCAAAATTCAATTTCGACATCAGCAGCTACCTTTTTGAAGTCTTCGTGTACTTTGGAGAAGTTTTCATTTCTGTTCCTATAATCTCTATTTAGAGCCGCAATTTGAGAAAACACTTGCTGAGCAGAGACATTCTCCACTTCAGAATAATAAACTACATGAAAAACGACGGGAATAGTTAGCACTCCCCGATTAGTGACTCCATTTTGTACAAATTCCTGAATAGCTTGCTCCGTAACTTCTCTATTGGCGATAAGCTCCGGATGGGAAACAAAGGAGTTCTTTTGCAAGACACCAGCACCGCACTGCTCTACGACTTGCGCATTCAGCATAGATGCCAAGCTCAAAAATAAGGAAAGAAAAAAATAAGTTTTACAGCGCATAGTGTTTAACGAGTAAACGGTAACTCAAAGCTACGCAAAATTATGTTAGCAAAAAAGAAATCAACGCACAAATATACCCTAAATAGGTTATAAGTATAAAAAATTGGTAGATAAAATGTTAAATGTTATATAATTTTCTAATTTTTCAAATCGTTAAGGGAGCATATTCCAACGAATTATAATATCTTTGGGGACAACACCTGTCTAAACCATTTTTGGGTTGGCCGAGTATATTCCCATTTTCATTTTTTTCCGAAAACCTAACCAGCGTCTAGCTATCAAGACGCATGGGCAACCTGTATTACACTATGAAAAACATCTACCCCTGTTTGTTCTTTTTTCTCTTTTTCTCTTTTTCTTCTTTCGCCCAACAAAACTTCAAACTAACGGCTGATGCCCAAAGATTTTCTACGCAAGTAGATCAAGAAAACCAAAAAATTCATCTTTGCGGTTTAAAACTAGGTCAACTCTATGAAGTTTCTGCGCAAGCGGATGGTGATGCCTGCAAAATTCTTCTTACCAACCAGCTGACGACTAATTCAACCATTCAATTTGTGGCGAACGCTGCATGCCAGACCCTTACGGTAAAAAAACAATGCTCCAATATCGTCGATGCTTATATTTCTGTGGCTAATTTAACCCCCACTCTAACTAGCACCGACCACCCAGAAGCCAACCTAGATGTAGCAGTAGGTGTCTCCGCAGATGAACTAATTCAAGGAGTCCTAATCGGCAACAACTGCTCCATCGATCTGAATGTTGAACAACATGGAGAAAACATACAATTTGGTACTTTCTCTAATGGGGCTGCTTCGATAGGTTTTGATGAAGGTATCATCATTTCTACAGGACATATCAACAACGCCATCGGCCCAAACAATAGCGGAAGCCAAGGCACGAATGTACCGAATAACAATACTGATTCGGACTTAACAGCCGTCGTCGCCCAATCCACTTATGATGCCGCTGTAATAGAATTTGATTTTACGCCAGTATCTAACCAGATAGAATTTGAATATGTTTTTGCGTCCGAAGAATACTGTGAATTTGTCAATAAGGACTATAATGATGTTTTTGGTTTTTTTATTTCTGGTCCAGGTATCGTGGGCACACAAAACATTGCGCGTGTCCCGACTACGGGAGAAGTGGTAAGTATTGACAACATCAACCACTTGAAAAATAGTGCCTTTTTCAACCCAAACAGCAGCTCTTGTGGTGGTACCACTAATGCTGCTGACATACAATTTGATGGTTTTACCACTCCGTTAACGGCAACAGCCACGGTGATTCCATGCGAAACTTATCACATCAAACTCGCCATTGCAGATGTCGGAGATGGGATATATGACTCTGCCGTTTTTCTAAGAGCAGGGAGTTTTAATGCGGGCGACATCGTACAAGTCACCCCAAAAAGCAATATTTTAGCCACTCAAAACTCTATAGAAGGATGCGACAATGGCTATTTAGTATTTGACCGTTCTTGTAGTAATGACATCAATCAACCCTTAACACTCAGCATCCAAGTATTGCCAACGAGTACCGCCACTGCAGGTATTGATTATGTTGCTTTGCCCACAAGCTTCACTATTCCTGCGGGTGTGACATCAGACAGCATCCCTGTCTTTGCCATTGATGATGGGCTAGCGGAAGGCAACGAAACCATAAATATCGAAGTAACCGGACAATATCCATGCTACAAACCGACGGCGACAATTACCATTTCTGACAAAATGACTATTCAAGCGACAGGCGTCGATACTAGTCTTTGTGCAAACATTCTGACGACACTACAACCTACCATCCAAGGAGGCTTTAGTCCATTTTCTTATCTTTGGAGCAATGGTGATACTACTTCTATGCTTTCGCAAAAATTTGCTTCTTCAGAATTAGTTTCTTGCGTCATTACGGATGTCTGTAACAACCAAAGTCAGGCAGACTTTGCCATCGAAGTCATTCCCGCTTCGACAGGTGAAATAAGCGGAGATGGTACTTTATGCGACAATACCAGTACCGCAACCATCAGTCTAGCCTTTACGGGGGTGCCGCCATGGAATGTCACCATCGAAAAAGACGGAGCCGTACATTTTACTAAGCAATACAATACGCCTAATAGCAGTTTTTCCGTCAATCAAGCAGGCCACTATAAAATTCAATCTATTTCATCTTATGGATGTATGGGCACTACAGCTGGATTGGCAAAAATTAAAAATACAACACTAAATACCGCTATATCACAAACAGATGTTTCTTGCTTTGGACTAAAGGATGGGACTATTATTGCAACACCAATGACTGGCGCTCCACCCTATCAATTTAATTGGTCCACCACCACCTTAGACACGTTGCCCACCATCACCCAACTTCCCGCTGGTAATTATACAGTGACGGTGACAGATAACGATGGTTGTACCACTGAAGAGAGCGCTCAAATTACAGAACCCGACGAATTAATATTTTCTGTTTCGGATGTACAACATGTGAATTGTTTTTCTCCGCAAGGAGGCTCAATCCATACTCAAACAGAAGGTGGAACGTCTCCATTTAAATATTCCTGGAGCAATGGTGCGATCACCCCAAATATCGACAATCTTGCTGACGGATTGATTACTGGATTGGTGATAGATGGTCATGGTTGTCAAGATAGTTTAGAAATGCTTATTGTTGGAGACTTTGAAAAACCTACTGTAACTATTACTCCATCAGACACCATCAATTGCTATCAATCAGAGATTAACCTTTCTGGATTAGGCACTTCAATTGGAGCAAATTTTAGTTATCATTGGACGACAACCGATGGGCAAATTATCCTTGGGGATTCGACTTTAAGCCCCCTCATCAACCAACCGGGAACTTATAGTTTAACCACGTCAAATATTATTAATGGCTGTACAGCATCTGCATCCATTTTGGTTCCGATTGACACCACTCCACCTTCTGCGGATGCAGGACAAACATTTGCCTTAAACTGTACAGACACAACTACAATTATTGGCACGCCAGACCAAGTATCTCCGCATGAATACTTATGGTCTTCGCTAGATGGACATTTTTTGGGTAACATCGCCAAATCGCAAACCATCGTTGATGCACCTGGAATCTACAACTTACTAGTAATCAACACATTAAATGGCTGTTCAGATACAGATAGCGTAGAAATAACAGAAATATCCACACGCCCGAATCAGGCCATGCTAAGCACCATAGACCCTACTTGTCTAGAATATGATGGAAGTATTTCCGTGTATGATATTCGTGGTGGCACACCACCCTATTTAATTTCTTATGATGGTGGCCAAACGTTTTATGATACGACCACTAACAATACACTCAACCACGGAGAATATGACATCATCATTCAGGATATATATGGCTGTGAATATCATAAAAAAGCTACGCTATATGCGCCGACCAAACCAAGTTTAAATGTTGTCCCAAATTATATCATAGAATTAGGCGACAGTATTCAATTAGAAACACATTCGAGCGTCTTTGCTGTTGATTTAGATTCCGTAATTTGGGCGCCTATACCAGATACAAATTGTGTAAATTGTTTGACACCTTTTGCCAAGCCATTAATTACAACGGAGTATAATATCACCATTATTGATGACCAACATTGTGAAGCTTCCGCAAAAATAATGGTCATGGTGCAAGACCCAGATGTCTATATCCCCAATGTTTTTTCTCCGCAAGGAGCTGTACAGGGCAATTGGAGTTTTACTATTTTTGGAAATACTAAGCGGATAAAATCTATCAACCAATTACAAATCTACGACCGATGGGGCAATCAGGTATTTTTCAAAAAGGATTTTGCTCCAAACAATATGTCACTCGGTTGGAATGGACAGTATCGTCACCAAAATGCTCCTGCTGGAGTCTATATTTATGATGCCGAAATTGAATTCATTAATGGCAAGAAAAAACGATATTCTGGTGATGTGACGCTTGTTAGGTAAATTATTGATGTTTCGGTAGTTACCGTTTAACGGCATTGTGATTAGATTGGCTTTATGGATGCTTAATTTTCAGGGTACTGGTTAAAGGTAAAGGGTTAAAGGACAAGGGTTTACGAAACCTTGGCTATTTCCTACAAAAAAATAAATCCAATCCAAAATGGCAGGTACTGACAAGCTTTCTTAAGCTCTTTTTTATTAAAAGCTGATAATGACAATAATCACGGGCTTTTCTAAGTATCAATGGTTCGGTCATTTTTTGGGGCAAAAAAGAAGCAACTAACCCCATAAACACGGGCTTTTTTTCTATTTAATGCAAGTTATGTCTTCGGCTGAATTGCGTAAAATAGAAGTTAATGCCTGAAGTCAAGTTTGAAAAAAACGTACCTAAAACCCCGTAGGGGTTTCCCTGCTTAGCCTATAGCTTCGCTATGGGCTAAG
>CAMZKG010000195.1 GCA_947311105.1 uncultured Saprospiraceae bacterium | reverse complement strand
TGTTCGCTGGTTGAGACGCTCACTTCGTTCGCTGGTTGAGTCGTTCGCTTCGCTCTCTGGTTGAGACGCTCGCTTTGCTCGCTGGTTGAGACGCTCGCTTTGTTCGCTGGTTGAGACGCTTGCCCTGCGGGCTGGCTGCTTGCTCTTAGGCTCTAAGCAGAGAGATCCTAAACAACTGTAAATCAATACAATATACTTCTTTTATTCGACTAATTCCCCATTAACAAATGTCTTTACACATTTTACATGACTCAATTGATCCGTTGAAATATCTAAAGGATTTCGGTCAAGTATGATAAAATCTGCATATTTTCCTTTTTGCAATGAGCCAATACGGTCATCCATATTTATCTGCCAAGCAGCATCAATAGTCAAAGCTTTGATGGCTTGCATCACAGAAATTTTTTGTTCTTCTCCTATCACCATTCCCGATTTCGTTTTTCTTTCAACGGCTGTTTGTATAAGCTTAAAAGGATGACTGGCAAACATCGGCTGGTCGGCATGTAATGAAAATCTAATCCCTTTCTTAGCCGCCGACCCAACAGGCAAAATCATCTTTGCCCGCTCTTCTCCAACCAGTCCAGACTTCAAGGCATCACCATAATAATACAGGTGATTGATATGAAAACTTGGCGTAATATTTAATGATTTCATTCTATCTAATTCCTTTTGCGGAAGCAGCAAGCAATGCTCTATCCGATGCTTTGACTGACTAAAATCCAACTCTCCCGC
This sequence comes from uncultured Saprospiraceae bacterium, assembly GCA_947311105.1. Lineage (GTDB taxonomy): Bacteria > Bacteroidota > Bacteroidia > Chitinophagales > Saprospiraceae > HyVt-613. The sequence goes on along the minus strand of CAMZKG010000195.1, from coordinate 9,860 downwards.
TAAAGACTCAAAAGCATCCAACACTTCCTTTGCCGCTGCATCTCCCTGCACATGTATCGCAATTTGCAAGCCCTGCTGGTGACTCTTTTTGATAAACGCCCGAAAGTCGTCTTTTTTGACAAGCGCTTCTCCCCTATGCCCTTTCGGAATATGCAATTTGCCCACGGACAATGCGGACTCCAAATACGGCTCATTCAAATACATTGAGCCAATGTACGGAGCGCCATCATACCAATGTTTTACGCCAATAATTCCATAAAAATCGTTGGCTAAAGGTTTGGAATTAGGGATAAGGTTTGTTCGATCATAGCGCATATAGATAAAATGCCTAGGTGCAGGTTTTCTTTTCGGAAATTTTCCTATTTTTTGCAACACGCTACCCAACAATGTCACCTTTTCATCCGAAAGATGCTGCGCCAACATCAAGGGCTTTTTGTCCGTAATGGTCAAGCCCGCTGACACAATCGTGGTATTACCCGAATGTGCATAGTCATCCATCACCTTGGTTGCGTTAGCGACCATTTTGGCGGGTGTCAGTGTTTCTCTTTTAATAATATCCAAAAATGGCTTTACTGCTTCTTGCTCTACAATCAAGCCCGTCAAAACACCATCTTTTTTTTCGTAATAACTATTTTTTGATGGAGCAGGGGTCTCTGCCGAAATCCCTACTTTTGCAAAAGCGTCAGAATTAGCCCAATAACTATGTAGGCTCTGACTAAATATTAACACAGGGTTGTCAGGCGCCATTTTATCCAAAAAAGCCAAGGTCGGCGGCACCAAATCGCCCACTAATGGCAGATGCCAATACGCTATACGTCACACTTTGGGCGGAGCCTGGTAGTGCATCGTGGGAAGGAGGGGTTTATAAATCTACGGATGGCGGCTCCAACTGGGTCGCAAAAAACACTGGACTCCCTCAAGTAATGGGAAATGAGAGTGGTTTAACGACCAACTACCCCGACTTAGTCATAGATCCTAATAATCCCCAAATATTATACGTCGGCAATATCCCTTGGACTCCAAACCCTGGCATCTTTAAAACGATAGATGGCGGTGACAATTGGACTTGGGTCACTAGAGAAGAAGACCCCGACCAAAATGTTAATATCGGATGGATAACAAGACATAGTATTAGTGGAGTTTGCTTAGCCATAGACCCTAATGAATCTAACCGCTTATATTTTGGCTCTTCAACTCATATTTTTAATACGGAAGATGGTGGTGCTACTTGGAATCAAAAATACTCCGAAGAAATATCACCAGGCTATTGGAAAGGAACTGGCTTTGAAACAACAGTCGTACAAAAAATCGCTATTGATCCTTCCAATGCCAACAATGTCTATGTGGGCTACTGGGACATGGGTTTTTTAAAAAGCACCGATGGCGGCAATTCGTTCAAACGGACTTTCCAAGGATTGGACTATGAAGACAATGCCTTTGATATTATCGTTGATCCAACAACCCCGCAAAATATTTATGCAGCTACTGGCTGGTGGGAAAGCAACCAAGGCCAAGTATCTCTTAGCTCCGACTATGGAGAGACTTGGACAGTCATCAGCAATGGACTGCCTGATGCACAAATCTGGTCTATTGCCCTCGATAAAAATAGTCCAACAAATAATCGCACCTTGTATGCAGCCAGCTACGGAAATGGTATTTATAAAACTACAGATGGTGGTCAAAATTGGAATCCCATAAATAACGGATTGGGTATCAACGGAAATCTACAAGTGAGAAAAATAACCATCGACCCTAATAATTCCAACATCCTGTATGCAGGAGCCCAAGCCCTTCAAACAGCATCTAATAACACCAACGCTACTACTTTAGGGGGCCTTTTCAAATCGACAGATGCTGGCGCCAGTTGGTCTAGAATAGATGCTGCGCTTCCGCAAATAACGGTCTATGACATTCAAGTTGACCCTAGCAATTCTCAAATCATTTATACCGCTGTTATCAGTGGCTACGACCACACACAACAGATTGATTATCAAGGGGGTGTCTATAAAAGCTCCGATGGTGGCAGCACGTGGAATTTACTAAATAATGGTTTTGGAAATCCAGAAAATTTAAACATCACATCCATTGCGATCAACCCCAATAACAGCCAAACCCTATATGCGACTACTTCCGACGAACCATTCCATGACATCTCATCAGGCAGGGGTATTTTCAAGAGTAATGATGGCGGGACAAACTGGACAGCTTTCAATGACGGCCTAGGCGTATTATATTATGATGCTTTCACTATCGACCCCAACAATCCCAGCACCCTTTATGCAGGCAGTGACGGCAATGGACTCTACAAAGGCACTGATTCAGATGCTCCGTTAACCATTGAGTTAATTGATTTTTCTGCTTTCGCAAATGCCCGACAAGAAGTCAATATCAAATGGATCACCAATACGGAAACCAATACAGAATATTTTAATATTGAGCATTCCAAAGATGGTATTATTTGGCAAAATATTTTCAAAATTAACGCAGCAGGGAATCCTAACAGCCTAAAAACGTATTCTGCTTTAGACCGATTGCCGCTTTCTGGTATTTCTTATTACCGCTTAAAAGAGACAGAATTTGGTGGGCATTTCTCGTATTCCACCCCTATAAGTGTTAATATTCACCAATCGACGATTCAGGTTTACCCCAACCCATGTCACGGCTCTCTAACCATCACTTCCAATTTTTCAAAAATTGGTCGATTACAAATATTTGATTTATTGGGCCATGACCTTTCGGAAAAAATAACACTACGTCCTACCATCCAATCGTCATTAAATTTAGACTTATCAAAACTAGAAAATGGAATCTATTTTTTGCGCCACAATCAAGAATATGTTAAAATAATCCTAGAATAATGATGGCAAGGAAGATGCAACACTTTGGACTTATTTGTTTTAAAATTTTTAATTATTTTCATCACGGACAGACAAAAGCAATTCATCTACCACGATGAATCGCTCCGCTCTTTCTACGTTCCAGCTCTTCTCTTGAGAGTTATTCAAGCCATCCACCCGATAAAAAATGGACAAGGTATCTTGATGTCGCTCTAAATAAAAATACTTAAATTCATTTTGAATCGCACCTTTCGCCGAAAGGCTAGGGCATTTTTTTAGCTTAATACTTCGATACATATCATCTTTAAACCATTTTCTCAAAGCCCCCAAATACACCGTATCACATTCATTATTAACACTTAGCAAGTTTAAAATCTGGCATTTAGGTTTTTTATTTTCTAGGCCACATTCATTACCGTAGGCAAAAAGATACCACCCCATAAGCATCCGCGCTGGCTCATCTATTTTATCCACAAAAGAAGAATCTACAATACCATCCCTTACTACAATCACAGAATAATCGAGTGTACTTGTCTGACAAGACACAAAAGAGCAAACCAACAAAATACTAAAAACAAACTTCATGGCTAAAACTTAAAAATGGCGACACCAACCGAAGCCGATGCCGCCATCTATTAATCAAAATAAAAAATTCCAAATTTATTTAGTAGGCACCGCTGTATGAGAAAATAGCTTCGGCTTAAAAACAAACATCACCCAACCCCAACTATTATTTTCATCCTTAGATCCACCTTTAAGCGCTTGCATAGATTCCGTAGCAAACATCATAGAATAACCTGCTACAACTTTTACATTTTTAGAAATGCCATACCCAAGCGTCAAATCAACTTCTGTACCAAGGCTAGCATCCAGAGCCTTGCCATTAACATCTGTAATTTTACCAGGAGCAGAGAAAAAGTGTGGTATCAACTTAGCCGACAACTTATCCTTTTTATAAGATAACGTAGCATTAATATCCATCAAACCAACAGAACCAAAGTGATTGCCTACATAAAAATAATCCATCCATCCATTAAACTTATGGTTTGTCCCAAATAAAGGGGCAAAAGATTTAATATCTCCGGAAGCATCATCTTGATCCTTGCCAGATAGATAGTCTATTGCTGCGCCCACACCGAAACTACTTGATGCCTTGTAATTAACTCCAGCACCAACATAAAGCGCACTAACATCTTTATTGACTTTCTTACCTGTTTGAAAGTAAGTCGCTGCATTTGCACTAAACTTACCGGACTTATAAGTTAATCTAGGGCCGATAGTTTGCATAAAATCAATTTTTTGATTGGTAGAATCTGGATACTCAATTCCTGTATTCAACAACAAGACACTAAGCCCAAGCTTATCAAACTTGCCGTGATACCACACATATTGAAAGCTCTTGTACCCAGCGGCATTACTATACAAGTCATCCACTAGCCCTTGCTTGTCCGCATTCATCGCAAAACCAATATCAATTCTATTGTCAGCATTAGGAGTAATCTTAGCAATAAAAGCATCATGGCTACGCGCTTGTTGCGCCCAACCGACACTACCAAAAATACGATGGTCATCATAGATTATTTCTTGACGTCCCATCTTAAAAGACAACTTATCGGATAAGATAGCCTCCGCCCAAGCTTCATGAAATGAACTTGTCTTATCCGCACTTGCCAATGTGCTCACATCGCCCCATACACGTACATTCTGCATCGTCAACCCAAATCTCACCTTATCCTGCTGATACTTAAAGTTTAATCGAGTACGTTGTGATATAAAATTTGCGCCATCTACATCCTTGCCAATCAAGGACTTATAGCCATGACGGCTTTCAAAACGTGGTCTAATTTCCGCTGAAACATCAAATTTTTGAGCGAAAAGAGTAGCTCCAAAAAGAACTAAAACGAAGAGAAAAATTGCTTTTTTCATCTGTCTAAATTTTGTTAAGTGGTTAGAATATTTCTAAATATTTTTAGAAATAATCCAAAGTAAATTTGTTAAGTTTAAAACCTGATTTTAAAACCATTATCTTCCGATTAGAACTTCATAGTAGCTTTCGCAAAATAAGACCGTCCCCATAACTGCAAATTGCGACTATGTGTAGCTCCAGATGCATTGATTACTTCTACATCAGTTACATCAAACAGGTTTTTCCCTCCAAGCTGAATAGATAACTTTTCATGGAAAAAATCCTTTGAAATTGTGAAGGCTAAATTGTTAAAATCTGATTTTATTGTTTCTTTGATTTCCTTTGACTTTTTGTCATAGTAAAATCCTTTTCTTTTTCCAGTGTATTTGTAATAGGCCATTAGGCGCAAGCCTGAGTCCTTCAGCGTATATCGAATAGAAGAAGACAATTCTGGTGTATAAATTATAGGCTCAGAATCATTCTTCTCATTAAACTGATTATAACGCCCTGTCTGACCATACCCAATTTTTACATCAAACTTACTAGATGGCATATACGTCAAGCTAATGCGACCACCCATTGACTTAAACTGGTCAATATTGATATAATGCCGTTTATTGTCTTGCAAAACACTCAAATCAATCAAATTGGTAATATCATTATAAAAAATAGATGGCTCAATCAATATCGCTTTCTTATTGCCCAGATTGGCATTCAAAGAATATTGCAAATTAAAGCTATGAGACTTCTCCACTTCCAATTCTTCATTACCAGAAATTACATAGGAAATTGGTCCAGCTTTTATATGAAAATCCAAATACAACTCTTTAATAGTTGGAGCCCTAAACCCTCGTGCATAAGAAAATCGTAGCTTTTGGTTATTTGAGATATTAAACTTGGCGTTAAACGCTGGAGACATCAATGATCCATAAGCAGTATTATAAGTATATCTTAATCCTGGTTGTAGCTCAATACTATTATTCATCAATTTATAATTAAAGACACTAAACAAAGCACTAGTTCCTATACTCTGCTTCTCATCTAATATCCGCTGACCGGTAGATTCTTCTGAGTTAACATCAACCCCCAGCATGTAATTAATAATACCGGAATGCTTATTTTGCCCCAAGCTAGCCTTGACTCCTGCATAACGATATTTAACAATATTTTTCGCTTGCGTATCCTTTGTTGACAATACTCCAACAAAAGTAACTGGATCCACGTCATAAGAATCATGACATCTCTGATAATCTAAATATGAAGCGGTTACATCTAAATATTTATCTCCCCATATTTGACCATTTAAACTCAACGAATTATCAATTCGTCTGGTAAAATAATTGATATCTTTAATCTTACCATGTCGATCGGGGTCTCCCAAAGTAAACAGATTATTCTTAGAAACATGCCCGCTATATCTGACGTTCAACTTTCCCAAATCACGTCCCAATAACACATCACCAAAATAATCATTACGCTTCGGCCAATTTACACTTCGCACAGAGTCCAAAGTACTCAATCCTTGAAACTGATAAACACCCCCATTGACCCTAAAAATATTTTTACCAAATTGATATCCGACATTTCCCGTAAGGCTTCGAGCATTGATACTTTCGTAAAACAAAGATACACTTCCTTCTAATGTCTTGTTTTGTTGTTTTTTAGAAATCAAATTCATAATTCCACCCATGGCATCCGTACCATAAAAAACGGAAACAGGTCCTTCAATAATTTCTACACGCTCAACATTAGACAAGTTGATTTGTGACAAATCAATAATCCCATTCAATCGACCAATCACTGGTACGCCATCAATTAAAATCTTTACATTCTCCTTTGACACACCCTGAACTTCGACATTAGAACCAAAAACAGAATTTTGAGCTAGATTAATATTTATTTCACTTTGCAACAACTCAGACAAATAGGTCGCCCCTTTGGCTTGGATTTCTGTTGACCGCAATACCTTCACCTTATACACGGTATTATTGATGGCCTGTGGTGCAAACTGAGCAGTCACCACCACATCATCCAATGATCCTCCTTGAACCAAAGTACTATCCATATCATTTTGTGCAAACAATGCTATGGTCGTCATCAGCAAAGTGATGATAAAGAAATATAATTTCATCTTTTTGATGTTTTGAATTTTAAATTATGAGCAACAAGCTAAGACTGTCCTTACTCAACAATTAATTATTTGTGCAAACAACCCAATTGAAATATCTTTAAACAACCCACCCGCTGTTTGCGGGTGGGTTACCTTAACTTCAATTAATAAATATCATGAGTTGTATTGTAAACATTGAATTTACCCGTTGGGTTTTCGACCCAATCACCTTGAATTATTTGCTTGACTTTCAGCGTTTTATCATCATAAATAACGATAGCACTTTTCTCTCCCATAAAATAAGAGACCCATACTTCATCTCCTTTTTGATTGTACTCAAAATGAACTGCACGCCCAACTACACCTTCTGGCGCCTTCAAAGTTTTTACTAACTCCAACGTAGCGACATCAAATACATCGACGCTAGAATTTAGGGCAGCATCAGGGTTTAATGTTCTATCCACCCAAAGGTGCTTAGACTTAGGATGTGACTTTACAAATAATGCACCACCACCATCACCAGTAGCTTTGACTTCTTTCACAACTGTCCATTGCCCAGGCCCCTTGTCTGTTTTTATGAATGACAATTTATTTTCACCCAAGTGAGAAGTCACCCAAAGACTGCCCCATTTATTTTTAATATTAGTTCCACGTCCAGGGTGTGGCTTTATACCCGTCTCAATGATTTTGACCAATTTTTTGTTAGGCACATCAATAACAACTATCTTATTACTTGCATTTGCCGCGACTAAAAAATAATGTCCAGTAGCGTCCCATCCTCCATCGTGTAAAAATCTTGCTGTTGGAATTTCTTCAATCTTTGGATGCACAGGATCCGTATAATCTACGATATCAACCATGCCCCGTTCCTTCACATTACAAATCCAAACAGGGTCAGTATGAGAGGCGACAATAGAAGCGACACGTGCTTCTTCAATAAACTCCTTATCTCCATCACAAGCATTACCCGCTGTTGGTGTTACGCTTAGTGGCTCTAATGTTTGTGCATCCATGATAGCAATATGACTAGGACTATATCCTCCAAAAACCAAATACTTATCTTCATATCCTTTATACTTGGACACTTCAACCGAACGAGAATCAAATGCACCTCTTACCTCTGCGACAATCTGCGGCACCTTAGTATAAGTATCAATCATCGTAATACGTCCATCTCTACCCACTGAATAAATATAACGCCCAGAAGCAGACGTCCTTAAAATATGTACTGCAAAGCCTGTTTTCAAAACAACTAGCTTCTCCTTCGTATCACCATCAATAATAGCCACTTTACCGGCATCACGCATGATGACTCCAAAGTAATTATTAATATTTCGGTTATGCTCTGGCTTGGTTGGACGATCTGCCACAGGCACAATCAGCTTCCACGTTTCTTTCATTTCTTTTAACCCAAAAGGTGGGACTACAGGTGGATCTACTTGCAAAAAACGAGTCATTAACTCTATATCGCTATCCGACAGAATACCTTTCCATTCGGGCATTCCACCTGGTGTTCCATTTTCTATAAAAGCACGCAAGCCTGCAGTACCTAGTGCTTTGGTCGCTGGGTCTTTACCATTACCATCTGGCAACAACGATGGCCCTGTGGCACCTTTTCGTGAAGAGCCATGACAACCAGCACATTTGTCAAAGAAAATCTGACTTCCGTGCTCCATTTCGGCATCTGTTAAAGAGATTCCTTCTGCTTTGGCAAGTGTTTTGTCTTCAGCAGGTTTTTTATCAGTTTTACAGCCATAAAAATTGACTGAAGCCACTAATAGGACTAGAAGGTAAATTTTGAATCGTTTCATCTTAAGAGTTTAAAACCAAATAATAAGACTAATTAGTCTCTTTTAATCGACACAAAAGTACTTCCTTCTCCCATCCCCTAATATGACGCACATCACTTTTTGATGTAATACTCATCACATACTTTTACTACACCTAAAAACCAGACAGACTTCACTTTTCCAAAGATCAAGAATACTGAATAACATTCGCATTACCAGTTTTTTGTTACCTTTATGTATTCAAAATCTAGACTTAATGCAGTTTCACGACCAAACACAACGCATCATCGACATCGCACAATCGCCTCAGCGCATTATCTCTCTTGTGCCGTCCATTACGGAGCTTTTATTTGATTTAGGACTAGATGAACGGATTATTGGTGTAACTAGATTTTGCATTTTTCCCGAAAGGGCCCGAAAAGAAAAGAACATAATTGGGGGCACCAAAAAATTAAAACTAGATAGGATTCGCCACTTACAGCCCGATTTAATTATTGCCAATAAAGAAGAAAACACTAAAGCAGAAATTGAAATACTCTCCAAAGAATTTCCTGTTTGGGTAGCAAATATTCGTCACTTTGATGATGCACTACAGATGATTCAGGAAGTGGGAAAAATCACACAAACATCGACGCTTGCGCAAAAAATGAGTACTGACATACAAGGAGCTTTCGCAAAAATAACTCCACCACTCAAAAAAATATCTGTGGCATATTTTATTTGGCAAAAGCCCTTAATGGTTGCGGGGTCTGATACTTTTATCCATGAAATGATAGAAAAACTAGGGCTTCAGAATGCCTTCTCTACCCAAAGTCGTTATCCTATAATAAATGAAGCCGCTTTACAAACAACACATCCTGACTATATTTTTCTATCGTCCGAGCCCTATCCTTTTACTGAAAAGCACATACAATACTTTCATAAAATTGCTCCCAATACCAAAGTAATACTAGTTGATGGTACTTATTTCTCATGGTACGGTAGCAGGATGAAGAAGGCACCAGTTTACTTGCAGCAACTCATAAAATCGCTTGAATAAAAATAATGGGGTTTTACTTATACCAATGGCTCGGAAAAAAAACAATACTCCGACGTAGCCTGCCACGCCTCCAACGTCTTCCTTGATTAAGGCAAAATTTGAAGGTACTTGAATAAAAAGAAATCCCTGCCAAAAATCTTCAAATTTCACCTTACTCAGCGTCGGAAGTTTCCACCGT
>CAMZKG010000194.1 GCA_947311105.1 uncultured Saprospiraceae bacterium | reverse complement strand
TCCAAAACATTAAGTATGAGCATAAAGGTATCCGTAAATGATTTCGAAAGTCGTTATGGTTACAAGCCATTATTATTTGAAAGTTTTGTGTTTCAAAACCGCCACAGAACCATATACTAAACGGTCGTCGTGCATCATCAAAATAAAAAAACGAATCGAAATAAAATGAAGCAAACTGTAACGGGGGGAGGGCACCTTCACACTTCCCCATACCGAAAACAATCCGTCGTATGGTCATTAACCATGCCAGTGGCCTGCATGTGGGCATAGATGACCGTAGGGCCTACAAACTTGAAACCGCGTTTTTTTAGGTCTTTACTAATTTTTTCCGCAAGGGGAGTTTTGGCTGGTGCATCTGCGACTTCTTTCCATTTATTTTTGATGACTTTCCCATCAGTAAACGCCCAGATGTAGTCGCTGAAAGAGCCAAATTCTTCTTGGATTTTGATAAAAGCCTGCGCGTTTGTGACGGTGGCTCTAACTTTTAGTTTATTGCGGATGATGCCAGCGTCTTGGAGGAGAGATTGGATTTTCTTTTCAGAATATGTTGCAATGCGCTGATAATCAAAGCCGTGGAAGGCCTTTCGGAAATTTTCTCGCTTGCGCAAAACGGTAATCCAACTCAAGCCCGCTTGAAAAGTCTCTAATATTAAAAATTCAAAAAGTAAGGCGTCATCTCTGACGGGGACGCCCCATTCTTCATCGTGGTAGGCTATGTATAGCGGGTCGTCGGAGACCCATGCGCATCTTTTTTTCATTGGTTGAAATTATTCTAAACAGTTACCCTAATTCGATGACTAAATCATCTTGCCCCACCATCGTTTTCGCCTTCAGTACAATTCGTTTGACAACTCCAGCGACAGGGGCGGTGACGGTGGTTTCCATCTTCATGGCTTCAATAACGAAGAGTGGGTCGTTGATTTTCACTTTGTCACCTTTCTTGACTAGAATCTCTGAAATAGAGCCTTGGAGCGGTGCGCCCACTTCGTTTGGTGCAGCAGATTTTTGGTGAATCACTTCCGTAGAAAGGGCGTTGTTATCTTTGATTCTGATGGCTCTTGTTTGTCCGTTTAATTTGAAGGTGAGCAATCTTTCGCCTTTGTCATTTGGTTGTGATTGGTGTCTAAATTCGATGAGAACCCGTTTGCCCGGCTCTAATTCTGCAAGGACTTCTTCGCCCACCTTTAGTCCAAAGAAGTAGGTGGTAGTCGGTAGCCATTGGACTTTTCCATATTCTTGCAAATGCTCTTGGTAGTCCTTAAAAACCCTTGGGTAGAGGACGTAAGACAAGAAGTCGGTTATTTCCATCTTTGCCCCAAATTTCTTTTTGAAGGCTTGAAAGTCATTTTTAAAATCAACGGCTTTTAGGTTTTTATTAGGTTTGTAGGTGTAGGGTTTTTCTCCTTTTAGGACCATCTTTTGGAAGGCTTTAGGGAAACCGCCTTTGATTTGCCCCAAGTCTCCACGCATCAGGGCTTTGACACTATCTGGAAAGTCCAAAGTATGCCCCTGTTGTAGTACGTCTTCTTTGCATAACCCGTTGGAAGTCATGAACATAGCCATGTCTCCAGCCACCTTTGATGAAGGCGTGACCTTGATGATGTCTCCAAATAATTCATTGGCGGAGACGTAATTTTTCTTGATGGTTTCAAACTGATCTTCAAGCCCTAGACCACGAGCTTGGGGGCGCAAATTGGAATATTGTCCACCAGGGATTTCATGATTATATACTTCTGCTGTTCCTGCTCGAAGCTCCGTCTCAAATGGATAATATACTTCGCGCACTGCTTCCCAATAATTGGAGAATTTATTTAAGCTATCGACATCAATTTTATTTTCTCTGCGGTGTCCTTGGAGACTCGCCGCAATAGAATTAAAATTGGGTTGCGATGTCAATCCTGACATAGACGCCAGCGCCACATCAATAATATCGACTCCAGCATCTACTGCAGCTAGCAAGGTGCCACTCTGAATTCCCGCTGTGTCATGGGTGTGCAAATGAATAGGAATATCGATGACCTTTTTCAATTCTTTAATCAGTAGGGTAGCGGCTTTGGGTTTGAGTAAGCCTGCCATGTCTTTTATCGCAAGAATATGTGCGCCTGCATCTTCAATCGAGCGTGCCAAGTCTAAGTAATATTGTAAATTGAACTTGGTGCGTTCAGGATTGGTGATGTCTCCAGTATAGCAAATAGATACTTCTGCCAAGGAGTCGGTTTCTTTTCTGACGGTTTTGATACTGGTTTCCATGGCTTTGAGCCAATTGAGACTGTCAAATATCCGAAAAACATCAATCCCTGTCTTGGCGGCTTCCACCACAAATTTTTCTACTAAATTGTCGGGGTAAGCGGTGTAACCCACTGCGTTAGAGCCCCTTAGGAGCATTTGCAGCAAAGTATTAGGAATGGCTTCTCGCAATAGTCGGAGTCTTTCCCAAGGGTCTTCTTTCAAAAAACGCATCGCCACGTCAAAGGTCGCTCCCCCCCAGACTTCCATCGAAAATAGGTCTCCACCGTGATGCTTCGCAAAACTTTTGGCGACACGCATCAAGTCTAATGTCCGCATCCGTGTAGCCAACAAACTTTGGTGTGCATCCCTAAATGTAGTATCCGTATATTGGATGGCTCTAGTTTTCTTTATTTTTTGTGCAAACTTTTCTGGCCCTAGTTCCGTGAGTAGTTGCTTAGACCCTTTCGGGAAATCCGGAATGCCATCATACGAGCGTGCGGTCGCAGGTCTAAATGTACGTGTAGGATCGACAAATTTTACATCTGGATTGCCGTTGACAATGACATTTCCGATGTATTTGAGCATCTTGGTGCCGCGGTCTTGTCGTTTGGGAATGTTGAATAATTCGGGATGGTCGGTGATAAAATTGACCGTTGCTTTTCCTGAGACAAATTCGGGGTGCTTTAGAAGGTTGAGTAAGAATCCGATATTGGTTTTTACGCCCCGAATTCTAAATTCCCGCAAGGCTCTATGGAGTTTGTTGGCGACACCTTCCATCGAACGCCCTTGCCCCGTCACCTTGACCAGCATACTATCAAAAAAAGGCGAAATAGTTGCACCGGCATAAGCACTTCCTGCATCCAAACGAATACCAAATCCTGCCGCACTACGGTAGGCTGTCAATGTACCATAGTCTGGTGTAAAGTCATTTTCGGGGTCTTCTGTGGTGATTCTGCATTGAATAGAGCAGCCGTTTAGTTGGATACTTTCCTGATTGTCAATATAGATGCCTGGAGCCGATAACGGATGCCCCATAGAAATTAATATTTGCGAACGCACAATATCAATATCCGTAATTTCTTCGGTGATGGTATGCTCTACTTGGATTCTTGGGTTGACTTCAATAAAGTAAATGTTTTCGTCTTTATCTACCAAAAATTCGACGGTTCCTGCACAATAATAATCCGCTTCTTTGCCAAGTCGAATCGCATAGTCATATAATTTGTCTTTGGTTTCTTGCGAAATGGTGATACAAGGGGCGATTTCTACTACCTTTTGGAAACGACGTTGCACCGAGCAATCTCTCTCGTATAAGTGCACCAAATTACCATAATGATCCCCTAATAATTGGACTTCGATATGTTTGGGCTCTTGGATGAATTTTTCAATAAAAACAGTGCCATCATTGAAAGATTTTTCTGCTTCGCTACTCGCTTCATGAAATAATCCCACAAAATCTTTTTCTTTAAGCACCACGCGCATACCGCGTCCGCCGCCACCTGCTGCTGCCTTAACGACAACTGGAAAGCCTATTTTTTTTGCTTCCGCCAAACCTGCTTTTGCCGTTTTCGCCGCATTTTTGCCCCCTTCAATTAAAGGTACTTTGGCAGCTTTCGCTAGTTTTTTGGCGGCTACTTTATCACCCAATTTTTCCATGGTCTCTGGGCTAGGCCCAATAAACACAATGCCTTCTTCGCGGCACCTTCGGGCAAATTCTACATTTTCCGAAAGGAATCCATAACCTGGATGAATGGCATCGACGCCCACCGATTTTGCCAAATTAATGATACGCTCAATATCCAAATAGGGCTTTAGGGGCTCATCATTGCGCCCAATTTTATAACTCTCATCGGCTTTGTACCGGTGTAGAGAATATCGGTCTTCATAGGTGTAAATCGCCACCGTACGAATGTTTAGCTCGGAGATGGCTCTAAGGATACGAATGGCTATCTCGCTACGGTTAGCGACAAGAATTTTTTTGAAGGGCTTGATGTTGTGCTTTTTAGACATAAGGCTTTAGTAGTAATTGATTGAATGATCTGCGTGTCAGATGTTTATTTCTGAACGTAAAGATAGGGGAAAAGTTGGAAATGGGGGCTGGTTGCTGGTTACTGTTTGCTTGTTGCTTGTTGCTGGGATGTGGAGCTGAAGGGGCACTGGCTTGAGCACTCCACCCCCAAATTTGACTAGTGCTGGTCCTGTTTTTTTGGGTCTTTACCAAATTTGGCCCCGCCAGCGGCTACTTAAAAAGCACAAGTAGTATTAATAATTTTCCTTATATTTATGATTTAAATT
>CAMZKG010000193.1 GCA_947311105.1 uncultured Saprospiraceae bacterium | reverse complement strand
TCAGATAAGGAATAACAGGCTCCAGCGGGAGCAGAAGGAACGGAAATCATTCCATTTGACAAATCTGTCAAACTATATATAGCAGGAATTTGAACTTCTTTCTGAAAGCTAGTCCCCCCCAGCACATTCCGTAAGGTCTGGACGTGATACCAGGATTTTTTGGGTTCACTATTATGTACTTCTCCATCTCTTCGCAATCCAGACTCGTTATAAGTTGGGTTTGCCGGATGATTCCAATCATCTCTATAATCAAATATCATTGCTCGATTGACCTCCATAGTCTGATTGTTTGACTCCGCTTTTACCGCCGACAACTCTAAAAATGATCGCACATTCCATTGTGCTTGAGTCTCTTGTAAGCTATTATCACCCACTACGGGAACAGCCACCCACGAAGTAATTGTTTCGGGATCTAAGTCACCTAGCGATGAGTCATAACCAAATTCTGAAATCCAAACGTCGCAATTCACAAACTCGTCTAACACTCCTTTACTGGCTGCATGCGCCATCAGCTTCTCTAATGTCCGCTCAGTATAGGTGCGTAAACCACCCGCTTCTGGACTTACGCCATGACCTTCACCAAAGCCATTCCAATCCCATATTTGATACGTTGCTTCAAAATTGGTTAATTTTTGCGAGAGATTATTGGGATCATCTATTGACGACATCTCATCAATAACATTCAAAGTCGTACAATAATGATGCAAATTAATAATATCAAAAGGAAGTACCCGACTACATGATGATGACGGACGATTGGCGACAGCAAAGTCTATCACTTTTTCTAAAAAACCACCTTGCATTCCTGCCATTCCACCCATAGCAACATCAATATTGTCATCCATGTTTTTGACCCCATAATACTCGCCGCTGTTCCCTATTTCAAACATCGGATCCTTACACGCTCCATCATAATTAGCTGATAAGTAAGCTTCAAATTGTCTAGGTATCATCTGATACAAATTATCACCAGAATTCAATAGACTTTTATCTCCTCGCCAAAACTTGTCCATCTCATTGCCGATTTCTACATAGTCAATCAATCCTAGTCCAAATCGTTTTTCACTAGCAGACTGGGGCAACTCACTAGCGTCAAAAAGGGTCGCAAATGCATTTTTCAAGTCATTAGAACCTCCTGTATATAAATCATTATTTCCATACTTAGCTGTAATCATGGACGCCCATTTGGCAGATTCTAACCATGTCTCTGGTGCATCTTGTGCTGTTTTAAGAATAAGCTTCAAATCTTTGAATATTGCACCAGATGTAACGGGACTAGTAGGTGGCATATTCCCCAAAGAAGTCATCCCATTGCACGCAGGGTCATTCCCTAGTACAACCAAATAATCTCGGATTGCGCCTGCAAAATTACCGCTTGGACTTATATTTGCATCTCCTATTACCATCCTCACCCGATACATCCCTGCTGGAAAATTTGGATTCATACTAGAAATACTAAAGCTAAATGGAGAACCGCTAATTGGGCTAGGTGAAACAATCGGGGCAAAGGCTCCATTCTTATCCATTAACCACATACCAAAATAGGCAGTATTGAGATTACTTCCTACTTGTATTTCATAGTCCTTATCAAAATAGATTACGCTTGAGACATCAAAAAAATTCTGATGCTTTCCGTTAGCATCTTGATACGCTATTGTCTTATCTATTAAGACGCTTGAACCCTTTTTTAGTGTCAAGTTTGTTATTTTCCCAAAAATATCATTATACTCCCCATAATATGATTCATTCCATGATGGCACTGTAAAGCTAGATCCATTACCACAATCAACTAACCCTACATCCCATATCGCACTTGAACCATATCCTGTTGGAGTCGGCAACTGCCAAAATTTTGGCAACCCAGTCGCTGGATCATAGGACTCTGGACTGGCAGCGGTGAAGGCGACACGCATTTTTATTAGACCTGGATTTGTTCCTGGCGGAATTTTAAAATCATAGTCAATTGTTTTGGTAAAGTTATTATTTTGAGTGAAGTTATTTTCATCCAACTTAAGGAAGTTATCAGTCGCTTCAGCTCCTGACTCATCTAGAAATGAGTGGTTTGCAGCGCCAGTAACAGAAACACTCTCCCCTTTGCCTAGTGTCGGAAATTCAGCCATATCTAGTTCGATATATTTGTTTTTAAATTCTCCATTTTCATTAAAATCAACCCAAATACGCAAAAAGTATTCTTTGCCATCATAGAGTAAATTTGTTCCATCATTAGGAAGCTGTATAGTAACACTTCCAGCATACGATTCTCCAGGGGAAACTGTTGCCGATACAATTCCATCATAAAAGCCATTTACCGTAGGGGCAAACGTTCCTGCACTTTGGTTCAGTGCACCCAAACTAAATCTCCCTGAACCGTCACCATAACCAACTAAACCTTCTAGACCTTGACAAAACGGTTTTTGCTCTAATACAACCCCACCACCATAAGATTGAAGTCCCCGCATTTCTGGGGCGAGCCCTTTAAGTGTCGGGTAAGCCTGACCTGCGTAAGCACTATAAAATCCATCAAAATTCAATAAAGTCGAAGGATCATTTGCTGCAGGATTAAGTTTAAGCTTTCTTTGGGGGCAGTTAATGATATTATCATCATCATAACCTATATCCGATGCCCACTCGTGATACTCTCTTAGTATGCCAAATTTGCCAAAACCTTGTGGATAAGCATCCTTTGCTCGAATATTAACACCTATGAATTCACTCATAGTTGTCTGTCCATGGAGTAATTCAACTCCAATAGCGGCTAGTAACAGAACTAGCAGTAAAAACTTTTTCATAACTATTGTATTTTGTAATTTAATAAAAGCCTAATCCAAGCGACAAGATACTAATCAACACTCTAATTCAATTCATCTTTTACTCTCTTTCTTTACACTATCTACTCCTGTCTTCACGCAAAGGTGAAAAAAAAAAAACCGAATAAACCAAATTTTTTAACACTTTTTTTTAACTTCGCCTAGATATTTTTTACCGACCATTGATTAAATATAGCATTATGAAGCTTTTCTTCGCCTTATTTCTTTTTTTTAGTATTAGCTATTTGGGTTCAAGCCAAACCATATTACTTGAACGTCAAGGACAGGTAGATTCCTTTATTTGTGCAAGCAATATCCATTCAATCCAAATTGGCTTCGCTATCAAAGATAGTGATATTCACGACATCTCAAAACTCGCCTGCATCCAATCACTTTGGGGAGCAGGCTTGGTCGTTGTCAATAATCCACACCTAAAATCACTCAATGGACTGCAAAACATCCACAGTATTAAAGGGGCGCTTATTATTAAAAATAATGATTCGCTTACTAACCTTATCGGATTGCCCACATCTTAC
This sequence comes from uncultured Saprospiraceae bacterium, assembly GCA_947311105.1. Taxonomy (GTDB): domain Bacteria; phylum Bacteroidota; class Bacteroidia; order Chitinophagales; family Saprospiraceae; genus HyVt-613. The sequence goes on along the minus strand of CAMZKG010000193.1, from coordinate 30,599 downwards.
AATTGCACAGAACCGACCGACTATTGGAGGTATGTCCATATCTCACAAAATGCTAACCTAAAGAGCTTAGAAGGGTTTCCATACGTAGCTAACCTTGACAATGTAGCAATCGGCGCTATGGATTCGTTAAAAAATCTTAATTTCCTACCGCATTTAGAAGGCCTGAACAAACTAAGTATAGCCATCAATAGACCGATGGATTTAGCCAACCTAATAGCCTATGATACAATCCCAGAAAAACTTTTTATTGCTGGCAATGGATTCATATCGCTCCACGGCCTAGACAGCCTAAAATTTTGTCAAGAGATTATCCTAAAAAATGTGAATAATATTGTTAATTTAGAAGGGCTCGGCAACTTGGATTCTGTTCGAACTTTTACTATCGAGTCTTGCGACAAACTCCAAAATTTTGCAGGACTAAATAATCTCCGAGCTGTTTATTCCCTAGAAATATCAGAAAATAATGCCTTACAAAATTTTGGTGGTATTGAAAATACCGACAAAATCGAACGGATTAAAATCATCAACAACCCAGCCTTAATCAACTTGACAGGGCTGGATTCTTTAAAGCTTATGAAATCTTTTGTCTGCAAAGACAATCCTAATTTAATCTCCATAGATGAACTTAGTGCGCAAGTCACTGACGAACTAAAAATTGAAAATTGTAATAATCTCCAACATATCAACAAAACTCATGGAGCCGCAACTTGGCGCATCTCCATCAAAAACAACCCAAGACTCAAAAACTATGGCCCCTTCCCTAACGTCATTCCTTTTAACTCCCAAAATATCGAAATTACTTACAACGATTCCCTTGCTTCCGTCGAAGGTCTGATGGGACTGAAACGGGTGGAGAGTACTTTTAGTAATGATGGGAGACTATACTTAAGAAACAATCCACTTCTCCCTAATTTGAATGGGCTAGACAGCTTAAAATATACAGAGTACATCTCCTTCCGTTTTACCAATGTTTCCACGCTAAGTCCTTTAAGCCACTTAGACTCAATCGGGTTCACACTCTTCCTTCACAATGAGCTAGGCAACCTAAAAACACTAGATGGGCTACAAAATATCTCATCAATCAAAAGTGGGTTTGCAGCATACAATAAAAACCTAAAGGATCTATCCGCCTTGTTTGAAAGCAATACCAATGTTGGTCGTCTCTTTATTCTCAGCTGTGACTCACTCATGCCTTCACTCAATATCCACAACTTGAGTGGTCTTAATTATATTGACATCTCATCTAACCCTACCCTAGAAACCATCACTGGTCTAGAAAATATTGACTCATTACATGAAACGTTTTTACTCCGAGATAATAAAAAATTACAAATTTTTAGTGCCTTAAAAAATCTTCAATTTTTAAGTACAAGTAATTCACCTGGTAAACTCCACACCAACCCCAACCTAACCGACATCTCCGGTCTATGCCATCTATTCACGGAAGGTACGATAGCGGGCACGATAGACATCCACGACAATGCCGCCGGCTTCAACTCCCAACAAGAAATCATCGAGTGGTGCATGACACCGACCATCGACTTGCCGACTTGGGATGCCATTGCGGTCTATCCCAACCCTACTGCTGATGCGTTTTTTGTGGATGTGCCGATGGACTTAATCCAAGTGGGCATGATGGTGGACTTGGTGGATATTTCGGGTGTCTCGCATTTTTCTGCAAGGATAAAGGACTCTGTGAGCTCGATTCCCGTAGGAAATTTGGCGCCCGGGCTATACTTTTTACGGATTGTATTTGATGGGCGGTTGGTGCAGGTGAAGAAGGTTTTGGTGGAACGGTGAAGAAACCAAGGTATAACGGTGTAAAGGTATAGCGGTGTAAAGGTATAGCGGTGGAGCGGTGTATCGGTGTATCGGTGTAGCAAGATAGCAACCAAAAAAAAGCCAAATACACCCCAAAAGGCATATTTGGCTCCTATCCAGACTATTGTCTCTATTCTTTCGTTTTCACAAATTGTCAAATCTGCAAGGTGGCCTATTTCTTCAATCCAATCTCCCGCAATCGCTCATCCAAGTACTCCCCGGCAGTAATAGGTTCATACGCTAATGGGCGCTCATCAGTCACACAACCAGGCAGGCAGTCCAAGCTCATTTCGCTGCGTGGGTGCAAGAAAAAGGGGATAGAAAGCCTTTCTTCGTGCCATTTTTCTTTGGGTGGGTTGACCACACGGTGGGTGGTGGATTTTAGGTAATTATTGGTCAACCGTTGGAGCATATCGCCCACATTAATGGCAATTTCATGCTCTTCGGGCACCACGGCAATCCAATCTCCTGCTAAATTCTGAACTTGCAAGCCGCCCGACGAAGCACCTACCAATAGCGTAATTAGATTAATATCTTCATGTTGCTCCGCCCGCAAGGCCGAATTCGGCTCACTCGTAATTGGTGGATAATAGATCGTCCGAAGGATGCTGTTGCCGTGATGGATTTTTTCTGCAAAGAAATCCTTGTCTAATCCAAGATAAATGGCAATGGCTTCTAGCAGATACGCTCCAGAGTCTTCAAAAGACTTATATAGCTTTGTTCCGTCTTGCGACAAACTAGGGACGTCTTCTACAAAAACATTGTCTGGATATTCTGATTTTATAGGGTCGTTGTCTTCGATGGTTTGCCCAAATTGAAAAAATTCTTTCAAATCACCTACATCGCTTTGCTTCGCATGTTCTTTGCCGAAGGAAGTGTAGCCACGCTGCCCTGCTAGATTGGGGATTTCGTATTTGAGCTTGGTTTCTTTGGGTAGATAAAAGAAGTCCATGGATGCTTTATAAAAAGAATCAACCAAGTCTTTAGGAATGCCGTGATTTTGAACAATCACAAAGCCTATATCCCGAAAAGCATCGCCTAATGCTTTTACAAAAGCTTTTTTATCGGCTTCATCTCCTTGTATGTATTGCTGCAAATCAACCTTGGGAACAACAGTAAAGTCAGACATCGTTCGTTTTTTTAGTCTAAAGATACGGATTTTTCTTTTTTCTTGTTGGATTTTCGTTTTGCGCAAGCATCCAATGCTAAAAATTACCGACAGAAGATTGGTAAATCACTGCGGTCAAAGTTTGCCCGACAGCACGCAAAGTAGATTTGTCGATGACCAATATATCATCATGCTGCGTATGCCAGTGTTTGCCAAAGCCTTCGTCATTTTTATTAATAATATCCAACATCGGAATCTTAGCAATTCGGTTGATAAATAAATGGTCGTCAATAATTACGGGGGAGTTTACATTCTGAAAATAGTTGCTATAGCCCATATTGATGGCTAAATTCCAGACTTTATTCATGTACTTTCCTGCGTAGGACATCGAGACTTCGTCTTTGGCAAAATAGGCATCTTTGGCACCAACCATATCCAGCAAAATACCAAATTCTGGCTTGTAATTAGGCTTATGCAAGTTCGCCGCCCAATACTGAGAGCCTTGGCACCATGTGCTTGTAATACCATCTTCTTCTTGATTGGTAGCTCCTTGGTCTTCCACATCTAACATCAAAAAATCAATTCCGATATCAACAGGGTGGTCTTTTAGTAACTTCGCGATAGCCATCAAAATACCTACACCGCTAGCACCATCATCTGCCCCCATAACGGGTTTGTCTTTTATTTTATCGTCATGGTCTGAGATGTATCGCGTGTCCCAATGCGCTGCCAAGACGATTCGATGGGCATGCTCCGGCTTATAGGCAGCAATCACGTTGGTTCCTGTATATTTTTTCCCGTCAGGGGACGAGCCCGGAAAAGATTGTTCTATGACTTCCATGCCTAGCCCTTTGTAGTAATCCACCATCCATTGCCGCTGTTTGTCGTGATTGGGCGTACCAGGGACTCTAGGGCCGTAGGCAAGCTGCTCTTTGATTTTTTCATAGGCAAAATCGGCATTAAAAGCGGGGACTTTGATGTGTTTCTTTGGTTTTTGAGTGGTTTTTTGTGGCGTATGCACGGGTTTAGGGTCTGTCTTGCAAGCAGTTAGCCCTAGTCCAATGATGATGGCGAGTAGTAGGTATTTTTTCATTGACTTCATGGTATTATTGGTTATCCTTTGTGGTTATCCCAAACGAAAAACTCTTGAGATGATTATATATTTTTGGATGCTTTCGCAAAAAAGTTATTTCCACTCCAGAGAGTTGATGATATGAATGGCGTCGTTTTTTAAGAAATCATAAATCGGAGCTAAAGAATCGGGGCGTACTTTCGTGTTTAGGTACAAAGAGCCGCGAATAAAATGCTTGGTTTCGTCGGTCAAATAAAATTCAAAAGGGGTCGCAGCGGGCCCCGTAATGTCAAATAATTTGCCTTTAAAGACCCCTTCTTTTCTGACATCTACTTCGTTGATATAATTGGCTTTTTGGGTGTGTTCGTTTGCCATACGATAGACGTCACTAATTAATTTGTCATAGTGTTTTCGATCCTTCACATTATAGTAGGTCAGGTGGATTTTGGCATCAAAATCAGGAAAAAACAAATCATACCAATAATTATTGGGTACTGGTTTGCCCATAAACTCTGTATTTCTTTCCATTTTTGCGTAAGCAGGATACTCAAAGGAATAAGGGCTTCCAGCTTCTTTGTAGCTGGTGTATTGCTTTGCAGGAAAAGTAATTTTGGGATAAGCATGCGGCTTGGGTATGGACACTACATCGTCTTTACAGCTAACCAAACCAAAAACAACTAGTATTAATAGAATAACTCTCAACATAGGACTATTTTTTTGGGTGTTTAACGGGCAGACGGGATATTTTCTTCGCCATTTGGCAAAATGATACGGATTTCACCGATTCGTCGTTTGCCCATGGTCATCACTTTGAATTTGAATCCTTTTAGTTCCACTTCGGTTCCTTTTTTGGGGAAATCTCTCAGGTCTTCTAGTAGCATTCCTGCCAAAGAATCCGCTTCATCTCTCACATCATCAAAGAAATCACCGTCAATATGAAGAATTTTGCAAAAATCACTAATCAATGTCTTACCATCAAACACATAAGTGTGGTCATTTATTTTCTTGTATTCAATCTCATCGTCCTCATCAAACTCGTCCTTAATCTCTCCAACGACTTCTTCCATGATGTCTTCTAAGGTAATCAATCCATCTGTTGCTCCATACTCATCAATAACGATGGCCATGTGCACGTGTTCTTCTTTAAATTCTTTGAGCAAGTCGCTAATCAACTTGCTGTCCGGGACATATTTTACTTCTTTTCGGATAAGCTTTGTCCATTCAAAGTCCTTCCCTTCATGAAAATAACCAATCAGGTCTTTGACATAAAAAAGCCCCTTTATGGTATCCACATCTCCTTCAAATACAGGAAACCTTGAGAAGCCCGTCTCTTTTATCAAATCTAGCAACTCCGTAAAACTGGCTTCTATGTCGATGGCGACGATGTCTATACGCGGTTGCATAATCTCATTAACGGTGACATCCCCAAACTTAACGATACTTTTTAGGATACCAATTTCATCCTTTGAAGAATTAGACGCATTGGTTGTCAAATCAATGGCTTTGTCGATTTCTTCTTTGGTCATATTCTCGTGGGAAGACTTGTCGGCTAGCTTTTTCTCAATATAGTGCCCAAAACCGACTAGCCCATTGGAGAGTGGATGAAGCAACCGATCCAAAAACACCAATAATGGGGTCATTTTGCGCGCAAATTGCTTGTAATCCGCATAAGCCAAGACTTTGGGCATGACTTCGCCCATCAAAACCAACAAAAAGGTAACGCCTACTACTGTGATAGCAAAATTAATTCCTGTTGCCACAGTGCCGACTTGCAGCCCCAAGCCTAGGGCATCAATCAGCCCTGCTGCCCAATGCCCAATCATCTCTTGCGACAAAACTTCTCTCAAAAAGATTTCAGAGAAGACAACGATAGTAATATTTACTAAATTATTGGTGATTAAGATGGTCGCCAATAAAGTCCTTGGCGCCTTAATTAGACCAAAAAGTTTTTTGCTTCTCTTGTCATCTGCCTGCTCCAGCTCGCCGATATCCGTAGGATCATAGGAGAAAAAAGCGATTTCGGAGCCAGAAATCATCGCTGACAAGGAAATCAACAGCAATAAAAACAGACTACCGCCTATAACAAACCAATTGGGTTGCATGAACGCAAACATCCACGGGAGCGAAATACTCAGGAAGGGTTCTGTATCCAAGAATAAATAAGGTTTGTTAAAAAAATCACCGCTAGCCTAAAAAGGCAGGTCATCATCGCCAGCAGGTGCATCATTTGACGAAGAAACCTTATCAGATGTTGCTTTTTCTGTTGCATTTATGTCGGCAGGCATTTTATCAGGAAATGGAGTGGATGAGCCACCGCCTTCTTTACGCTCTAAAGACTGCAAGGTGCGCGCTACAACTTCGGTTGTATAGTGATCTTTGCCATCGGCATCTTGCCATTTTCTAGTAGTTAGCTTACCTTCAATATAAACCAAACCGCCTTTTTTCAGGGTACGTTCTGCTTTTTCCGCAAGGTATCTCCAAACAACTACATTGTGCCATTCGGTCAAATTTTGCCATTCACCACTTTTATCCTTATAGCTTTCGTTGGTAGCTACTGGAAATTTAGCGACCGCAGTTCCGTTTTCAAGGTGTCTCACTTCTGGGTCTTTGCCCAAGTTTCCGACAAGAATTACTTTGTTTATCATATCTGTTTAGATTTGCTGCAAAAATACGGTTTTATTAGAAATAGTTCTACTATTTTTTGTCGACAAATCAAAAATGAGCCGTTTTTAACAGCAACAAAGTACAAGTTTCAATACCTTTGCGGCACAACTCTTTACGATGAAAATCTTTTTCTCTGAATATCAGAGTGACTATACGACCTATACTTTTGGCTATACGGCTTATTGTGTCAAAGAGCCCAATGACTCTTTTTCAACTATTTATGCCAAAGGATTTCTTCCGTTTACGGGGGAGCAAGGGATACAGGCGACGATTTTTTACATGGCTAGGAGCTTAAGAGTTGATTTGTCCCGCTTTGAAAGCTCTTCCGAAAATCGTCGAATTAGCCGCAAGGTGGCGGACTTAAACTTATCCTTTACTATTTTCCGCAAGGATGATTTTAATCTCCAAGATACTTCCTTTCGGAAAATATGCCTGGATTATGCGGCGGCTCGTTTTGTGGGCAACGAGATGTCTAAAAAACGTTTTGATTATATCCTTAGCCGCGAGACGACTACCCATATTTTCGAATACTCACTTGACGGAAAGCCGTTTGGGTATATTTTTGTTTGCATGAATGATAGTATGTTGCATTATTGGTTTGCGTTTTTTGACACAGAGTTGATGGCTTCTCATTCTATTGGCAAATGGATGATGTGGTCGGTTATTGATTGGGCCAAGCAACAAAAGCTGGCATATGTTTATCTTGGCACCGCATATCACAAAAAATCGCTTTACAAAATTCGAGATTTTAAGGGGGCGGCATTTTTTGACGGAAGTCACTGGAATCCCGACATGAAACAATTGAAAGCTTTGTGCAAAACAGATGACCAAGCACGTTCTATTGATCGTTTTAAGGAGCAGGATTCCTTTGATTTTTTAATTTAAGTTTCGGTCCGCTCCGAGAAGTCAATATACGTTTTTGTTGGGAGATTCCACAAGATTTTATTCTACAGGCTCATTGTTTTATCAATGATTTTTGGCAAGTTTCATTTGAACAATTGCACGATTGCACAGTTGAACAAATAAGTTTTATTCCATTCCTTAACTGGAAACCACAACGACTTTTCGTAGTAAGCTCCATTCTTTAATTCCCAAAACTTAATCTTTGATCAAGTACATCTCCATATTATTTGTTTTATTGCCTTTGGGTCTGCTTGCGCAAAAACAAGAAGGGGCAGATTTTGCGCAAGCGAAAAACACCAAAACAAATCTCTTTTTGACACCTTCAGACACCTTTAACAAAAAGCGTTTTTACGTAAGTATTGGAGCAGGAGCGGGGCTATATGGAGCGTTTTCTGTTGGGCTATGGCAAGCTTGGTATAAGGATAGTGAGTTGACAACGTTTCATACATTTAATGATTGGAACGAATGGCAGCAGGTGGACAAAATGGGACACCTTTATACTGCCTACAATTATTCTAGGTGGGCGTACCAAGGCGCAAGATGGACAGGCATGAAAAGACGACCAGCCGCATGGGCAAGCGCTGGAGTCGGGATGTTGCTCCAAACAACCACAGAAGTCATGGATGGTTATGCGCAAAAATGGGGTTTTTCGTGGGGAGATATGACTTTTAATGTGCTAGGAAGTGCGCTCTTTGTCGGTCAAGAGCTTGGCTGGAAAGAGCAAAGAATCACGATGAAAGTATCTTCCAATCCACAAAAATACCCTGATTTAACGTTTTCTGGTGTCGGGCATAATGGCACAGTGAGTATTCGTGAGCGTACGCAATCGCTTTATGGAACGAGCTTCGCAGAAAGATTCATTAAAGACTACAACGCACAAGTCAATTGGCTTTCCTTTAATATAAAATCATTTGCGCCAGCGTCTAAAGTGCCCAATTGGCTAAATGTCGCAGTAGGGTATGGAGCCGGCAACATGGTTGCTGGCCATGGCTATAGCTGGACAGACAAAGACGGCTTACGATATGCTGTTGACCCCAACGTATTGCCCCGCTATCGCCAATATTTTTTATCGACCGACATAGAACTCAGTCGGCTACCGATAAAAGGGCGGCTATGGCGAACACTCCTCTACGGCATTCATCATATCAAATTTCCTGGGCCGGCTCTAGAGTATAATACGCTGGGTCAGCTAAAAATGCACTGGCTATTTTGGTAATTCAGGTTGGCGTATTCTTCTACTATTCTTTATCATGATGCCTGATATGATTTCGACGACGTCATCAAAAGGGACAATTTCTATTTCAAAATTAGCCCATTTCAGTTCCATAGGCATTTCTCGAAGAGATTTTATGACACTGGCATTAATCCGTGCGCATTTGTAATCAATAAATTCTCTTCTTTGAATATTGATTAAATACCGTAACATTAAGTTGGCTCTTCGTTGCGCACTATTTCTTACGTATCTATATCGGTATCTTTTCAGGCTATCTTCACGCTCGATTAAAGCGCCATAGTCTTCATCTAGTAACCAATTAATTGTTCTGATTATTCGGACATTAATACTCAATAAATTTTTGTCCTTTGATACTACTTCTACGTTCTCTAACCATTTCTCTAAGTTAAATTGCTTAGAAATAAATCTCGGTGGCAACTCCATGAGCCCTAAGCACCCTAACAAATACATCCAAGCGAAATATAACACCCAAATTTCCCCAAATATGGACGGTATATTTTTGAACTTCGAATTTTTGGTCACTTCCAAGTAAATCGCAGGAATTGCACCATATTCTTTAGCGTGTAGTGCCAAGGTGACATGTGTTGATTTTGTTTGAACCCAGTTAAAACTACCCTTCAGAGTGAATTTTAGCGCTTTTTCAAGATTTGATCGCCCTGCTTCATATTGTTTTAGGTAAATATTGCAAGCAACCAAATTAACCAGATAGCCTGTATAAAAAGCACTAAAAAACTTAGGCTCTTTTAACTCATCGATGGCTTTCTCTAAGGTTTTTATAGCTTTTGGGTACTCATAAGCGCTCATTTGTTTGATAATGGTGATGGCGTTTTTGTAAAAATCTAACTTAAAACTGGGTATTACACTTTTTTGCTTAGAAAGTATTTTTTCATACTGTCTTGCTTGCTCACTCAATTGCAAGTTGGCAAACTTGTTACTTATTATTTGCACTACTAGTTGATAGTATAAACCTTCGGCCTCTATTGTCCTGCTTTCAATCTGGATATACTGATTGAGTTTTCTATCATATTTTTTAAATTGGGCAAAACTAGGTGATTTGATCACATATCGACGCCTAAGGAGTCTTGTGATAAATGTCGCAAGATCCCAAAATTCATATCGCTCTAGCTTACGTAGTAAGTTCTTGGCCATTTTGACTGCCATTTGAAAAGCTCCACCAGAAGCTAATAATCGAATCTCCATCACTCTTTTCATAGAATCTACATAGGCTACCGCCTGATCCTGCTCAATGACCAATAAATTGGAGCGTATAAAGAACATCGTATTCAACAATCTTCCTTTCAACGAGTATTTTAATTTATTGTAGGAACTACGAGATTTATCGGTAACCTTTTTATATAGCGCTACGATAGCTTCTTCATCCGAATTAACAACTCCTTCTTCAATCAACTCATAGAGTTGAAATAGCTTCGTATTAGACATATCTTGGCTAATCGTCTCTATTTTTCTAATTTTATTTCTAGAAACAACGCTTATAATTTCTTTTATCTCTTCCATTTTTTACCCTTTTTTGCGCATTTCTAATTACATACTCGCTTGATAATCAAGCGACAACTACAAAATGCCTATGTAAAAATAAGAAAAAGCCTGGTAATAGTAGCCCCTTTTTTGCCTTTTTTTACAACAAAAAAACCACCAATCTTTGTGTTTGTAAAAAAAAATAAAAAAACTTCAAGGGGGATTCTTACCCAAATCTGTCCATTTTATTTTTTACAATTTACTCAAAATCATTTAAGAAATAAATATATATATACTTATTTAACAAAAACCTTAGGTAAGAGTAGGCTAATTCTTGCCTTTGAAAGGATGATTCATGCAAGCATCTTTGTGGTATCGTTTCACCATAAAAGAAAAAATCATGAAAAAATTAATCATCGCTCTCACCTGTTTAATCGCTTCTCTTAACCTAAATGCTGCTTCTGAAAAAAGTAATGTATCTCCCGCAGTAGAAACTGTTGCTCCTTGGATTATCATTGAAGATGTAATCATCGGCAAAGATGCGGTAGCCGTAAACCCTTGGATTATCATTGAAGATGTAATCATCGGCAAAGATGCTGTAGCATAAAGCTACCCCCAAAGCCATATTTTTACAGAAAAACCCAAAAAAACACCCGGAAAAGAAATTTTTCAGGTGTTTTTTTATATTTTTTCAAGGGTGCTCCGAATGGCTTTATGTGTGATTTGTTTTTTTATAAACAATTGATTTACAATAGATTAATAAATATCTAGGTGTTTTTTTTGAAAAAAAACAAAGGTAATAGTGGTCACTATTTCGCCTTTTGCCCTAGCTCGTCTCTCCATATCTTAGCGGTGCGGGCATACCCGCCCAATGTAGCTGATTCTTGTACTGTGCAATTTAGAAAATAGAAAATTTCACTGCTGGTGGTATACAAGGTGGATAGGAAGGAGCGTTAATTGGGGGGAGTAGCAAGTTCTTTAATGACATGAAATAATTTATATGAAGTTTTTTAGTCTTAAGATTATCAAATGGTTTTTCTCATCTTTCTTACTTTTAAGTTTGATTGTTTTATTGAATTTTTGGAGAGAGTCAAATAACACTGTTGATTTTTTGTCATATTATTTGGAAAGGGGAGTTAAATTAGTTGGTTTATCTTTGGTCTGTTCATTTTTTATTGTTTTTTTAAAAAATTATGGACGAGAAATAGAAAAGTGATGATAACTAGCCATTAAGATGAAAGTCAGGCAAAAAGCCTGACTTTCAATTTTTGATAAATTTGTTTCTAAAAAGCAAACCAATAAAAGATACAATATGAGAAATTTGCATGTTTTTTTGTTGGCAGCAGTAGTTTTCTGCTTTATAGGCTGCAGCTGATTCTTGTACTGTGCAATTTAGAAAATAGAAAATTTCACATAACACTAAGATTACAAAAAGCAAGGGGCACAAAGTGTGGGGGCATCTTTCTTACTTTTTTTAGGACGGCTATTGGCAAAATTTTGCCATACAGAAGCCCTTTTTTCTCCTATCTAAAATTGTAGGAGCGCTGGTGCGCTAATGATTGGCATAAATGGTAGCGTCTTTAAATTGACCATAAAGCATTTTTATTACAGCAAAAACAAAAAAACACCCAAAAAAGAAATTTTTTCGGTGTTTTTTCATATTTTCCAAGGGTGTTTTGAATGGTTTTATGCATGATTTATTTTTTATAAACAATTGATTTACAATAGATTAATAAATACTTAGGTGTTTTTTTGACAAAAAACAAAGGTAATAGTGGTCGATAGTTTGCCTTTTGTCCTAGCCTACCCACCCATATCTTTGTGACGTGGGTATAGGGTTTTAACAATTCTCTAACTGATCCTATACTTGTGATTATTGTAATTAACGTTGCAAGAGATTACAAAATAGAAAGTGCGCTCACAAAAGTATGAGCGCATCTTTCTACGGTTTTAATTTTTGAGAAATGGCTATGTATTTGCATTTTTTGAACAATCATTAGCCTTTGAAATACATACTTCCATAATAATACTATACTTATTATTAAAAAACGTGAACAGATAATATAATGGGATGCCTGCACTTTGTGCAGGCATTTTTTTTTTACCAGCTACCACCAGCGCCGCCACCGCCAAAGCTTCCTCCGCCAAAACCACCAAAACCACCGCCACCAGAGAAGCCGCCACCGCCCGAAGAACCGCCGCCAATCCAACCGCCGCCAGATCCACGCCAAGGGTCATTATAATGTCCCCCACGGTAATAACCACCACCGGAGCCACCACTCCCCTTGGATGCCAAGTAAGCAAACAGAAAAAACAGTAACAAAATCAAAAGAAAAATTAATAAAGGACTAATCGAATCAGCACCCGAATCGTCGGCTGAAAATTCACCTGCTGCCAATTGGCTTATTTTTGTAGTCGCCTTATCAAGGCCTTCATAGTATTTCCCCCGTTTTATGGCGGGAATAATGATGCGCTCAATAATTCGCTTCGCCATGGCATCCGTAACGGTAGGCTCTGCGCCATATCCCGTTAGGATTCTCATTTTGCGGTCTTCGGTGGCGATATAAATCAATATACCATTGTCCTTTCCATCCTGACCTATGCCCCAATTTTCCGCAAGGCGTATCGCATAATTAAAAATATCTTCCCCTTCTGTGCTTCGCTCAATAACAATCGCTATTTGGGTAGAAGTTGTATCATTGTAAGCGACGAGTTTTTGCTCTAAAGCGCGCGTCTGCTCAACAGACATGACATGGGCAAAATCATTCACTAGTTGCCTAGTCTTTTTGGGTATTTCTTTCGCTTGCGCAAAAAAAGGAAGAAGTAAGAGTGCAAAAAGCAGGACGAAACTCCCCCGAAAGTGGCTGCTGCTAGTCATAGGAGATCTCATCAGGCAATTCATTTTTATCGTTAGATTCATAAGGGAAATAAGCTTGTAGCTTTTCTCCAGCTAATTCAATGCCTTTTACCAAGCCAGCTACAAAACATCCCTTCCTAAACTCTTCTACTAATATTTCTTTCACATCTTCCCAAAAAACATCCGATACTTTTTGATGAATACCTTCGTCTCCATAAATCGCAAATTGCTTTTTCTCTGGCACCAAGAAGAATATCACCCCATTCCGCTCTTTGGTATGATCCATTTTGAGCCGAAAAAAGGTTTTTATGGCATCCTTCAAGACATCATCTGTATCTAAGAAGTGCTGCACATGCACGCGTATCTCCCCCGAAGTTTTACGTTCAGCATGTCTAATTGCCAAGATGATTTCTTGCTCTTCTTTATCAGAAAAAAAATGTTGTTTTTTGCCAAACATCCTAGAAATTCACTTTTGGCGCTTCTTCACTTCCTGCCTGAGACTCAAAAGTTGACTTGCGAGCAAACCCAAACATTCCCGCAAAAATATTATTCGGAAACTTCCTTACAGACTTGTTATAGGTTGTTACTGTTTCATTGAACTTATTTCTCTCTACGTTGATTCTATTTTCAGTTCCTTCCAATTGAGATTGTAGCTCCAAAAAGTTTTGATTAGCCTTTAAGTCTGGATATCTTTCTACAGAAACCAATAGCTTGCCTAAAGCTCCAGACAATCCTTGCTGTGCTTGTTGAAATTTTTGCATCATTTCTGGCGTCATATTAGAAGGATCTATGTTGATGGAAGTTGCTTTTGCTCTAGCATTAATCACTGCTTCCAGGGTTGATTTTTCATGTTCAGCATAACCTTTGACGGTGTTGACAAGATTGGGAATCAAATCCGCTCTCCGCTGATAAGCACTTTGTACATTCGACCAAGCTTGACTAACATTTTCATCTTTAGTCACCAGACCATTGTAAGAAGAACATCCTTTTATACCCATAAAGGCAAGTAGGACGACAAAAATAATGAGTGTAGTGTTTTTCATTTTTTTATATTTGTTTGAAATATCAATTAAATATACATGATTTTTGTTGTATTGTTCACTTTTTTAGATGAAGATATTGATTCTATCGTTAAACCTAGGCTTTGTCTCCGATAAAACGACGAACAATTGCTTTCTCATTGAGTTATTAGGAGTTAAAGACTCAACAACAACAAAAGTCAATTCACAAAACTGCTCAACATGGATCAAAAAAAATACGACGATAGCAACTTTCGCAAATTGTTGGCCGAAGAGATTACTTGGCCGCACGTCTATATGTTCAAGTTTATTGTTCCTGCTAATCAAGACAAAGAAGTACAAGTTCTTCACCTTTTTCCGCAAGGAGTCGATGTTTCCTACAAAAAATCACGCACGGGCAAATATGTAAGCATCACGATCAAAGCTTTAGTCCCGTCGCCAGACGATGTTTTAAAGTACTATAAACAAGCCGCAAAAATCGAAGGAATCATGTCTTTATAATTTTTTTGGCTTATTGTTTGCTTTTCAGCAAAATGAATATTACCTTTGCAGTCCAATTTTAGGGAAATTAGCTCAGTTGGTTCAGAGCACCTCGTTTACACCGAGGGGGTCGGGGGTTCGAATCCCTCATTTCCCACAGAGTAGATAATAACTAGTTGATTCATTCTCAGCTAGTTATTTTTTTGCCCAAATGGATCCAGTCCTGTATCAAAAAATCTCCTATCTTTGCCATCACGAATGATGACCGCAGACAGATATACCATCAAACTAACCCAATTTGAAGGGCCGTTTGATTTACTCTTGTTCTTTATCGAAAGGGACGAGCTAGACATCTATGATATTCCTATTGCCAAAATCGCTAAAGACTTTTTAGACTATATCCGCCAAATGCAAGAGATGAATGTGGATGTTGCTAGTGAGTTTATTCTAGTGGCAGCGACTCTTATGCGGATTAAGGCAAAAATTTTGATTCCCCGTAAGGAGATCGATGAAGAAGGCAATGAAATCGACCCTAGAATGGAATTGGTCGAAAGACTGCTAGAATATAAGCGCTACAAAAGTGTCATGGCTCAAATGCGTGCCTTTGAAGAAGAAAGGGCGCTCATGGAAAAAAGAGGCTATACCAACAAGGAAGTCAAAGATATTGCGGTCAGAGCCTTGGTTGATGTAGAGTTGGAATCATTGACACTTTTTAAGCTAATGAGGGCTTTCCAAAGAGTGCTTGACCGTATGGAAGGGCGAAAGTCAAAGGTTATTCACCAAGTCTATACCTACAATCATACCATTCGAGGGCAGCAAAAGCATATTAGGGATGTAATCGGAGAAGGAAAAGTACAGTTTGAAGTACTGTTTGGAAAATTAGAAAACAGAATGCATGCCATTATCACTTTTATGGCTTTGCTTGAATTGCTCAATCGCTTGGAATATGGTGTTGTCCAAGGAGAAGGCATCAATAATTTTTGGATTGAAAAAAATCCTGAAGCTCCTGAAGATGTACCCGAAGACATCGCAAAAGGATGGGACGAAGAAGAGCCTAAGGAGTAATTGACTTAAGTTGCGGCACTGTATGCTTAACGCTGCTAGGACAGAGTGACTTCATACATTTGCTCATTACTGTAAGTCGGGTATGTTAAACGAGTGGACTTGCAAATTAATTTGCAAGATGTAGAAACGAGCGCCGTAGAGACAATTCAAGAATTGTCTCCAATAAAACGCGTAGAGCCAGTTCAAGAATAGTTAGTAAAGGTTTAAGAAACCCTAGTTTTTAAGCTATCTGCCTGTATTTTCATCGCTAGGGCTTTAGTTTGTTAAGGTTTCTCAAACCGAGCAATTGAACAAAATAGCAAAACAATCTAGGTTTAGTAAAAAACATCTAGTAGCGAAGGTTTAAGAAACCACTAGTTTTAATCCATCTTCTTGTATTTTTACTGCCAGGGCTTTTGCTTGCCAAGGTTTCTCAAACCAAAACCCGATCAGATATATCAAAAGCACTGCCTTCTAACTTCAACACGCCCCGCGGGCAGACCGCCGAACAAACACCACAACCGACACAGGAAGCCCGTACGATATTCTCGCCTTTTTGGGCGTAAGCCCGTACATCTATACCCATCTCGCAATAGGTGGAGCAATTTCCGCAGGAAATACATTGCCCTCCATTGGTCGTAATCCGAAATCTGGAAAATAACTTCTGCTGAACACCCAATATCGCCGCCATCGGACATCCATACCTACACCAGACCCGACTGCCTAAAATGGGATAGAATCCAACGCCCACAATACCAGAAAAAATCGCCCCAATAAAAAAGCCATACCACTGACGCAATAGCCCATTATCAATAAATAAAATATTTTTTTGATTGCCCAAATGTGCCACAACAACTAAAGCCATGATGGCACCAATAGCAATTAAAGCTTTTCTTCTGTCCGCTTTTTGTATGCCTTTAAAAAAGCTAGAGCCGATAAAAACACCTGCTAATGCAAGTACTGTAAGAAAAGTTATTGTCAAATAATTGCGGGTAACCAACAACTTGTCGGGATGATCATAGACATAACTATACAAAACCCCGATGGTCATGACTACTACAAAGACCAAGATCGAGTGAATGACCCAGCGTTCGATTTTCCAAGCCTTAATCGACTTGTCGCTTAAGTGCCGAAAGGAGTCTCCTGCTGTTTCCGCCAAGCCACCACAGCCACAGACCCAAGAACAAAACCAGCGTTTTCCAAAATAATAAGTCAAAATTGGAGAAATCACAAAAATCATCAACAAGCCCCATACTAGCATAAACAAACCAATAGTCCCGCTACTCAAATAGCCTTCTAAACTATAAGCATCAAAAAAGTAATAATTCAATGGCCACATATTTTTAAAATCGTAGTAAGGCTTATTGAGTTTTTGGAGTATTTCCGGAAGGAGAAAAGCAAAGCCTAGCTGAAAGAACATTACAGATATTGTCCGAAGGATTTCGTACTTATTGTGGCGATACTTGCGTAAAAACTTCACTCCGAAGCCTAGAATGGCCACGGTGTAAAGCGTTCCATACAAAAACCATTGACTGGCCGGCTTCCCTTTTAGTGCATAACTTAACGGGTCAAATAACGCAATAATTCCTGTATTAGGTGCTCCACCGCTTCCCTGCCCAAGCAAATACGGAAAGAAATAAAGCAAAACATAAAACCCCGTCAAAATAACACCCAAAACCCAAGCTACTATGCCTTTGTTGCTCATTGATCGAAACCACACACCATTGTTATTGACTGAAAAAGTATTCATTTATTTAGATTTTAGGAAGGATAAAACGGATGTAAGGCTTCTTTTGCGCTTCGGCTGCAAAGATTTTCCTGTTTGTTGATTATACAAAGCTAAGACATCCGACTCATAGGTTTTAAAGAATTCTGGATCAAAATTAGCCAAAGAAAGATTTTCTAGAACGGTTTCAATATTTGCTTTTTGCGAAAGCCACTTGTTACACACATCATGGCGATACCGAATACCCATCAAGTTAAAACCTGTCACGACACGAGAATTTGAATCATAATTTATTCTAATACTTTTAGCTCCATCAGGGTGTTCCCAATATAGCGTCTCGGTGCCTTTCGGCAAATCACTTGGAATGTGACCATAGACTTGGTATTCGATGTCTAAAAATTTGGCAGAATTAAACCAAATGCCTGGGTGGTAGCTTTTTTTGTTTCCACAAATATTATGGGCGACCACTTCCCCCATCATGCGCCCTGTGTACCAAACGGCTTCAACGGGACGGCGTCCAGGTTTTGGCGCAAGCATCTCGGCACAATCGCCGATGGCATAGACATCTGGCAGGTTGGTTTCTAAGAATTCATTTACCTGAATGCCCCGACCGATATTAAGTCCTTTATTTTTCAAAAAAGCTACATTGGGGTGCACACCAGCGGTTAAGCCAACAAAACCACAGTCTATTCGCTCTCCTTTATCGGTTATGACTGCACAAGCTTTACCACTTCCATCATCAATAATTTCTTTTAGCTCTGTCGACAATCTCAAGTCTATGCCGTGATGTTTAATATGCCGACTAATCATCTTAGATTCTTCTTCGGGCAGCACAACCCGCCAATAATCTGACTCTCTTACGAGAAAAGTGACAGAAATTTTGCGAGAAAGAAACATTTCGGCCATTTCTAACCCGATAAGCCCACCGCCCACAATTACCGCTTTTTTCAGTCCTTTGGAGTGTTTTTCCATGGCATCAAGGTCTTGTTTGTGGTATAATCCATGCACGGCATCCAAATCTTGACCTGGCCAACCAAATTTATTGGGTTTAGACCCTACGGCTAAAATCAGTTTATCGTAGCTTATTTGGTCGCCATTTTCCGCAAGGAGATGTTTTTGCTCAAAATCAATGTCCTTGATGTGGGTTTGGAGCAAGTTAATATTATTTTTTAGCCAAAAATCGTCTTCGTAGGGCTGGATATCCTTAAAACGCATGTGCCCCATATAGACATACATAAGTGCCGTTCTAGAGAAAAAGAAGGGCATTTCGGAAGAAATAATCGTGATTTTATGGTCACTTTGCTTGCGAATATGGCGTGCTGCGGTGACTCCACTGATTCCATTACCTAGGATGATGATGTTCATGATTTTTGGTTTTCGATGGCATAGTTACGAAGAAAAAGCAATGTAGTTGAGTCTTCATCAAAGGAATGTCCCAAGAAAGACTAATTTTGAATAATTCTGATTCTATAAAAATTTGCAAAATTATAGACATATCCGTAAGAATAGTTACAAATTATGTTTTAATTTAGTGTATCTTGCAGCATCTTTTTCACAAAATACAACAATATGAATCGTTCTTTTTTTACTTTTTTACTACTAATCTTGTTCTTTTCGGGCGCTGTCGTTGCCCAGGATGTATATTCTGAAGACTTCTCTTCAGGGATTCCTTCGGATTACATCATTATAGACCGAGATGGCAATACCCCACACGCTAATGTGAGCTTTGTTACTGATGCATGGGTTCTTTCTAGCAGCGAAGCGGTGATGAGTAATTCATGGTACTCACCTGCAGGCACTTCAGATGACTGGATGATTACTTCTGAAATCACCATTCCCACGGCAGACCCTGGAAAAACACTTCTATTAACTTGGAGTGAGCTAACTGCGGATCCTGGCTACCCAGAGCGCTACGACTTGAAAATAAATACAACAGGCCAAACAGAACCAGATAGTTTTGTCACTATAAAAACAGTCCTTGAAGCTACTCCAGAGTGGAGTACTCAAGTATATGATTTTTCAGCATACCAAGGCATGTCTATTCGTCTTGCTTATGTAAATACAAGCACAGATAAATTTTTACTTCTTATTGATGACATCACCATCAAGGGTTATTCCGAGAATGACATGGCGGCATTATCTAATCCCAACCCCAACTACACACTACCTACGACCAAGCTGAAGCTCGATGTAGCTAGTTTTGGTAGTGCCGATGTAACTAGCTGTGACCTTTCGTATTCTATAGATGGAGCAACTCCAGTCACTGCAAATGTTGCGGTATCGAATTTATCTACATTATCGACTACAACACTTACTCATCCAACCCCCCCTTCTTGGACAGCAGGGGAACACTCTGTAAAGATGTGGGTTTCTAATGTAAATGGCGGTACAGATGATGATCTGACCAATGATTCGTTGAGTTTTAACATTGTTGTATATGATGCATCTGCCTATACCACTAGAAATACCGTCTTAGAAGTTTTTACAAGCTCCACTTGTGCACCTTGTAAGCCTGGCAACGCTAAGATAAAATCTGTCGTAGGCGGCATGGATGTGAAGCCTATACTCCTAAAATACCAGCAAGACTTCCCAGGTGATGGTGACCCTTACACAACTACAGAGACCATTGAAAGAAGAAGATTTTATGGAATTAATGCTGTGCCTACGACTCAAATTGATGGTTTATACAAAACTTTAAACCCTAACACTCTTACGGAAAGTGACATCACTTCGGCTCAAGCTGAAGGCGCATTAGTTGATGTAGAAGCTTCTTACCAACTGGATAGTGCCAACCAGTCTATTAGAGTTTACGGGTCATACACACCAAAAGTGAACTTAATAAGTGGAACCAAAATGATTGTTGCAATCAAAGAATGGTCCACTAAAAAGAATGTTGCATCTAATGGCGAAACAGAATTCGACAATGTTGTCAAAAAGCTATACAACGGTACCGATGGTATTGATTTGACTGGCAAAGATGCTGGCACTACCTATGACTTTGATTACACCTACACGTTTAATGGCAACTATAGACTACCTGCTAATGGCCAAACTGCCAGTATTATTGACTTTGCATCTGAGCACTCCGTTGAAAACTTCAACAACCTTGGAGCGTCAATTATTTTTGAATCTTCGAGAGATCAGTACATTCTACAAGCTGTAGAATCTAGCTTTGTTGTTGGTTTAAATGAATTAACCCAGCTAAAGGGTTTAAGTACTTACCCTAATCCAACTACAGACTTTCTGAATATTGATTTTTCTACCGCTGAAAGCATGCCTATCACAATTAATGTGATAGACTTTTCTGGAAAGGTGATTATTTCTGAAAGCTTAGGAAACTTAGCAAAAGGAGCTTACAAGCATACATTAGATCTATCTAGCTTAGCTAATGGAAACTATGACTTGACTATTTTGTCAGGCTCAAAAGGTATTTCTTCTAGCTTTACTGTAGCGAAGTAACATTCACGCAAACATCAAAAGGGGCTGTCTTTTTAGAAAGGCAGCCCCTTTTTTGTTGAAAAGTAAAAGTTAGCTATGATTTATTGCACAATTAATCCACCATCCTTCTCTCCAAGATTTGGAAGCTAAAAGGTATTAAATTTTTCACATCAGCTTGATGATACTCGGAAGAGATGACCATCCATTTCTCGGAGCTCGGCAGTTGAAAAAAGGCATCTCCAATTGGGGAGATATGCACAACGGTTTGATAAAGTCGATCAACGATGCTCATTGCTTCCCGATAAATAGTTGCTCCTCCTGCAATAAAAATCTCTTCCGGACTTGTTGCTTTCGCAATATCAATGGCATCTGACAAGCTATTTGCCATCAGACAACCATCAATTTGTAGTGATTTGTTTCTAGAGATAACGATATTAGTGCGTCCAGGCAAAGGCCGTCCGATAGAATCGTAAGTTTTTCTCCCCATAATAATAGGAGCGCCCAGAGTTGTTTTTTTGAAATGCTTAAAATCGGCTGGCAAGTACCACGGCATTTCGTTATGTCGTCCTATTACACCATTTTCAGCAACGGCATAGATAGCAGAAATTCGGATTACATTGCTCATCTTTTCTTATCTTCTACTGTTTTAATAACAGTTTCGTGCATTCTAGTCTCAAGCGCTTTGCGCGACTCATGTATTTCACCCCTTATATATTTTTCGGCAACGAGACTTGCGATAGGAGCCGCAAAGGAGCCACCCCAACCAGCATTTTCAACATATACGGCGATAGCAATTTTGGGATCATCCTTGGGGACAAAAGCAAAGAAAACCGAGTGATCCTTTCCGTTTTTCGTTGTATTTTGCACAGTTCCCGTTTTGCCACAAACAGTGATACCAGGTATGCGTGCTAAAGGTGCCGTACCAGCTTCTACCGCCATCTGCATCCCATGAATGACAGGCTCAAAATATTGGGGCGCAACATCCACGGAGTGCTTTACTCTATAAATGCTATCAATTGGCGTTCCGTCAGAAATTTCTGTCACCAAGTGTGGCGTGTAAAAATAGCCCCGATTGGCAATGATGGCAGCTAGATTTGCAATTTGCATAGTGGTCAGTTGTATTTCTCCCTGACCAATCCCTATAGACATCACTGTCGGAGATTTCCAGCTCCCTTTCTTTTTGGGATAGACTTTATTGTAATAAGCAGAAGTAGGAATATTTCCTGAGTTTTCATTAGGAAAGTCTATGCCTAGTTTTTGTCCTAGCCCAAACTTGGTAATATCCGTGACAAAACGATCCAACCCTTTGTCGGGGCTATAAAACCCATATTGGTCAATAACCTTCCGTATCGTTTGAAAGAAATAACTATTACAGGAGATTTGCACGGCATGATCGACCGTGTGTACGGGGCTATGCCCATGACACCCGTAGGTATGACCAGCGTAATTGTAGCCGTGATTGCATTTAAAACCTGTATTTCTACGAATGGCGCCTTCATTTAGTCCTATGAGTGCGACGATTGTTTTAAAGACCGAGCCCGGTGGATATTTGGCCATTATCGCTCGATTAAAGAAAGGCAATTGTGGATCTTTCAATAAGTTTGCTAATATCTTACCGCGCTCTCTAGTGATAATCAACAAATTAGGGTCATAAGTAGGCGTACTCACCATCGTCAAAATTTCCCCTGTTTTGGGTTCTATTGCCACGACACTGCCCACTTTACCAGCCATCAGCCATTCGGCGTAAGCTTGTAAGTCTATATCAATTGCCGTTTTTAAATCTGACCCAGAAACAGGATCCATATCTTGAGCGCCATCTTTAAAAGAGCCTACAATACGCCCGAGATTATCCTTTAATTGATATTTATATCCTTTTTTTCCACGCAAGTACTTTTCATACTGTTTTTCCAACCCAATTGCTCCAATATAATCCCCAGGTGTATAAACCCCATTCCCTTTCTCGATATCTCTAGGGCTTACTTCGGAGATATACCCCAACAAGTGCGCCCCAGCTTTTACGGGATAACCACGAATATTTCTCAAAACAGGGAAAAAGCCTGGAAACTCATGCAAATGCTCAGATAATTTTGCAAAAGTAGGAACAGAAAGCTTTTTCAAGAAAACAAAAGGCACCGACTTCGAATATCGTACATCCTTCCAATTCTTGTTTAGGTTTTTGACGAAAGTCTCCTTATTTATATCCAGTAGCTCACAAAATTTTGTGGTATCCATATTGTGATCCACCAGCCGATAGGAGACCATCAGGTCATACATTGGATTGTTGGAAATCATCAACTTTCCATTTCTATCCAAAAGCACACCGCGAGAAGGGTAGGTCGTTGTTTTGTCTATGGCAATCGCTTGTGCGCGAGATCTAAAGGCATTGTTAATTAGCTGTAACGAAAAAGCTTTGCCCACTAGAATCAACGCACCAATCACCATAACTATCTGTATAGATAATAATCGAGTGCGATCGTTTGGCCCTTTTTTCATTTTTTACTTTTTGGAATTAAATATTAGTGCGTAAGCCAAAAACACTGGATACGATACGATAAAACTCCCTATCGTTTTCACTAAAATCTCACCAATATAAACGAAAGTAAACACGTCAAAGGTATAGTACACAAAAATATGCAGGAATAAAACAAAGGCAGAAATTTGTGCAAACTTGCCAAATCCGATATTCGCTCTCGACGGCGTAAGTGATTTTACTTTTTCCATGTCCACCCCAAACATCCTTAAGGAAAAATCCCTTATAAAACCCGTAAAAACAAGAGCCCCTGCATGTACCCCAGGCGAATCATAAAACATATCCAAAGTCAATCCCATTAAGAAGCCCAAAAAAATCAATAATTGCTTGGGGCTTTGGGTAGGCAAAAGCAGAATATACATCGGGTATAAAAAAATCAATAGCCGAAAACTGGCTAGTTCGATAGGAATCTGCTTTAAGATCAGCAATTGAATACCTATCAAAAAAACAAATCGGAAGATATTGGCTTGTAATTGATCATTCATTCGTTTCCTCCAATTTTAATTGCTCCTCCTTCAGTAGATTATTTGCGACATACACTCTTTTTAGTGACGTCATATCTTCGGCTAAGGCGACTTTTATCTTATAATACCCACTACCTGGTGGCACATAAAAAGTATCCACCTTTCCTATTAGATAACCTTCCGGAAAAACAGATGAAAACCCATTCGTTACGATGGAGTCGCCGATAGATATTTTAGTTGACTTGGGTACAAAATCCATATCTAAGTAATGATAATCGTGACTTTGCCAAGTCAATGAGCCAAAAAATGGCTGCCCATCAACCAAAATATTGCCGCTTATCTTTATGTCTCTGCTTAAGATGGAACGAACGGTAGAAAAATGATCCGAAACACTAGATACAATCCCCACAGCACCCTTTGCCGAAAGGACTCCCATACTCTTTCCGATGCCGTGTAATGCTCCCTTATTCAATGTGAAAAAATTATTTGCGGATGTCACAGAATTGTTGATTACTTCTGCATCGGTATAAACAAACTTCATCAAAATAGAATCCCCGCCTAAGCTATCAGCTCGAACACTAAAAAAAGTATCTTGATGGGCGATATTTATATAACGCGACGAAGCTAATTGATCCCGAAGCTGCTTATTTTCATTCGCCAAGCTATCCGCAATAGAGTTCAAGTAAAAGTACCCTTGAATAGACCTTACTTGACTATAAAACTTACCCGTAAAAAAATTAGACGAAGTAAGAAAAATATCATTCTGCTTTTTGTTATAATTGATGACCAATAAGGCACAAATCAACTCCATCACAAGAAAGAGAAGCAAGCTACTTCTCTTGAGTAATAGCAGAATTAGGGAACGCATAGACTAGTGGGTTGAAGCGATATGGTTAGACACTCTTGCGATCAATCAAGAATGTATATTTATCAATGTTTTTTAAAGCAATGCCAGTCCCACGCACCACAGCACGCAATGGGTCATCCACAATAGTAACAGGAAGCTTGGTCTTGGCACTCAATCGTTTGTCGATACCACGCAATAAAGCACCACCACCAGTCAAATACAAGCCCCTTCTAAAAATATCTGAAGCCAACTCTGGCGGAGTCATCTCTAATGCCTTTAGTACGCCATCTTCAATTTTCGAAATTGATTTGTCGAGTGCTTCTGCAATTTCTAGGTGCGTCGTAAAAATCTGTCTTGGGATGCCCGTCATCAAATCTCGACCATTCACAGCATATTTTTCTGGGGGATTATCCAAGTCTGTAATGGCTGCCCCGACGTTGATTTTGATTTTCTCCGCAGTACGCTCTCCTATCAAAATATTATGCTCTTGCTTTAAGAAAGAGATAATATCTCCTGTCATCTCATCCCCAGCAATCCGGATAGATTGATCTGCAACTATTCCCGAAAGGGCTATCACCGCGATTTCTGTCGTACCACCACCTATATCAATAATCATATTGCCTTCAGGCTCTTCAACATCTAATCCAATACCCAAAGCTGCCGCCATCGGCTCATAAATCAAATAGGTTTCTTTGGAATTCACATTGTCTGCGGAGTCAAAAACAGCTCTTTTTTCCACTTCCGTAATGCCAGAAGGGATACAAATAACCATCTTTAAGCTAGAGAAAAAACTTCTTTTATTGCCCACCATTTTTATCATGCCTTCAATCATGCTTTCAGCAGCTTGAAAATCGGCAATCACCCCATCTTTCAGAGGGCGAATGGTTTTTATATTTTCATGGGTTTTCTCGTGCATCATCATCGCGCGCTTCCCTACGGCTATGGTTTGGTTGGTACGACGATCGATAGCCACTATTGACGGTTGATCCACCACTACTTTTCCATCTTGAATAATCAAGGTGTTAGCGGTTCCTAGGTCAATGGCTAATTCTTTGGTAAAAAAACTAAAAAGCCCCATTTATTTATTGTCTCATTTTCTTGTTTGTAAACATCCAGATACATCTGGTTTTCAAAGGCAGTCATTCTCTTCTATCTCATTCATCTTTGGTTGCTTGCGCAAAAACAGACCTGCTTAACCATCTATTTTTATTTTTTGGGCAGGATTGTGACAAAAAATGCCACTTTATCCTACCTACGCCAAATAACCAATTGCAAAACAAATGAAAAATTATGAATATTTCTAATATACGGGTTTTTTTTCTCTTTGTTTGGCTAATAAACAATGATTTTCAACGATTTAGCACATTTTGGCGTGAAATTTAGTACTAATATGTTCAATCTCGTATTTGTTCAGTTAATAACCGTGAGATTATTACCCTATTGTGCAAAATTCGTCTTAATTTTGCAATGAAACTAAAAATGTAAATCATGCGATTCAGTATTTCATCCGGAGAACTCCTAAAAAACCTGCAAATTATTAGTGGGGCTATTCCTTCCAATCCTGTTATTCCCGTCTTGGAAGACTTTCTTTTTGACATCAAAGGCAATAGCCTAACCATCACCGCTTCTGACCTAGACACCACCATCAAATCAGTGATGGATGTACGTTCAGACGAAAATGCAAGTATCGCTATTCCTGGTAAAATCTTATTGGAAACCCTAAAGTCTTTTCCTGAGCAGCCTTTGACCTTTAATGTCAATATGGACACCAAAGCAATCGAAATTACTTCGTCTTATGGTAAATATAGACTAGCCGGAGAATCGGGTGAAGAGTTTCCAGAGATGCCTGCTCCTCCTGAAGAGCATAGCATTTCTATCGACGGTGGATTGCTCAAAGATGCCATCAGCACTACTATTTTTGCCACTACTAGTGACGAAATGCGGATGGCGATGACAGGTGTTTATTTTGCGGTGGACATGAACAATATCACCGTTGTGGCGACAGATGCCCACAAATTGGTCAAATACGAAATGAAAAACCTTGCAACTAATATAGTTGCTTCTTTTATTGTACCCAAAAAAGGGCTTTCCTTATTAAAAGGGGCGATGAGTAGTGATGAAGTTTCTTTGTCTTTTGACACTAAAAACGCATTTTTCAGCTTTGGAAACACAGAAATCTCTTGTCGCTTAATCGACCAAAAATTTCCAGACTACAATGCCGTTATCCCACAAAACAACAATAATATCTTGACCATCTCGCGGACGGACTTATTGGGCTCTTTGAAGCGGATTGCGATTTATGCCAACAAGACAACCAATCAAGTTAGCCTTAATATTTCCGATGGCAGCTTAACCGTTTCGGCGCAAGACTTGGACTTCTCCAATGAAGCAACAGAGCAATTGACCTGCCAATACGACGGTGAACCAATGACCATTTCGTTCAATGCTAAGTTTATGATTGAGATGCTCAACGCTTTGCATTCCGAGAATATTAGATTGGAGCTTTCTTCTCCTAATAAAGCGGGGCTTCTTTTTCCTGATCAAGATAGTTCAGAAGTAGAAATCATGATGTTAGTGATGCCCGTAATGACACATGGCTAAACCCTTGTTGGTCACCAACAAACGCACAGATGAAGTCCTTTTATCTCATTTTACTATCAACTTTGCTTCTAGGAGCAGGCTGTAAAAGTGATTCCAAAGAGAGTCAAGCAGAGCCACAGTCTATTTTTGTCAAATGGCAAAAATTAGTGGATGCAGGTGATTTTGCAAAAGCAAAAGCGCTGAGTACACCTTCTACGATCCAGTGGCTTGAAGAAATAGCCGAGATCGACGCCGATGACTCGACCTTTATCAGCAATGAGTTTACTCAAATTCAAAACCTTTCTTGTACCATTGATGGGGATACGGCTTCTTGTTCCTACCAAATTATTGAAGAAGGGGAAAAATTATCAAACTCTATTCAACTGGTCAAAGTAAAAGGCAAGTGGCTCGTGGACATCCACGATGACCCTGAAGAGTTGATGGATGATTTTTTTAACTATCAATAAATCTGGTTCTACCCCAGTGTATAAGAATGAATCTAAGAACAATTACAATACTTCTCTTTACTATTTCTTCGCATCTACTAATTGCTCAAGCAAGTTGGAATTATTCAATAAAATTTAAGCTAATATCAAAAGAGAATGATACTATCTCCATTGAAAACTTTAAAAACGGAGAAATAAAATTGTTAAGTGCCCCATTTGGAGCTCATTCGAATAATAAACTAGAATTTGATTCATCAACCAACTCCTTCATTTTTAGTCAACATACAATCACTACAAGTTCAATATTAGTTTTCCAAACTTCACAGGATACCACCATTCTTAATATTCAAACTATTCATTTAGACCTAGAAAGCATTCCGTTAACAGGAAATAATTATTCTTTTAGCGTTTGGAAGAATGAAGAAAATTTTATAAAAAACACAGAAAAAGATAAGTATTGCAGATTAAAATATCCATTTAAAAACTATACCAAAAATAATGAAAGCTTGATTAGTAAAAACTTAGACTTCTTAGTTGAAGTTGAATTACAGTAACTAACTCTATCCAACTAGTAAAAGGAAAGTGGCTCGTGGATATCCATGATGACCCTGAAGAGTTGATGGATAATTTTTTGAATCCACTCCGAAAAGTCAATGTCCTTTTTTAACAAATCTCATCAGTCAAGAGAAGTAGAAAGTGATGCCTATCACGTAACATTAAAAAGCCGAGAAACACACAAGGCATTTCTCGGCTACATTCCAGTGTAAAATCAATTAAACCTTTAGCCAACTGGAGGGAGCAGCCAAAGTCCAATCAATTATCTTAATACGCCGACGGGCATAGTTTTGTCAAATTTTCCTTTGATTACAGGAGTCTGAATCCCAGCGGTATAATCGTGGACATTTTTCGAAAGAAAGCGATACAACTCATCAATTTCCACCACTTTGTCATGGTCAAAATCAGCTTCTCCTTTTAGTCCGCGAATCAAAAAATGTGTATAAACGCCCTGACGCAAACCTTGGTCTTCTAAGGAGACTTCGTCCCCTTGAGAAGATAGCAGGATAGCGGTTCCGCCCTTACTCTTATCGAAGGCTGCATAAAAACGTCTTTTTACGGCCAAATCTTCAATTAGAGTAGGAGCAGATTTCATAGCAAGTAAGGAGCCTGAGTAACAGGCATCTGCAAGGCATATCTTATGCTTTGCTCGGCTGGCATTTAGGATGGCCATTACTTCTTCATGCTTTAATTTGTTTTGGAATCCATTGTAATCCACCGGCAAAAAAGAACCAGCGATACCATGTCCAGAATAATACATCATCACAATGTCATTGTCATCGGCTTTACCAAAAATCTCATTCATTGCAGCAAGTATATTTTTACGTGTAGCGTCTTCATCGACCAACACTCTAACTTGTTCGGCAGGAATACTTCCACCTTCTGGGCTTTTCAAAAAACCATAAAAACGATAAGCATCATCATCTGTATATTTTAGCTTCTGCAAATGCTCATATTGGCTTACTCCTATGACTATCGCCCAAAGCTTGACCGCAGGGTCGTAATCTATATTAGAGCCATCAGGAATGTCAATCGGGGTAATTTCATCTTGGGTCTTTATCAAGCGACCGTCTGACCAAATCCCGTTAGCAACGCGTCCATTATGGAAGTAGTAGGCACCATTCCCGTTAGGGCCGGCAATTCCCCAATCGCCTTCATATTTATCTCCATTGGCATAATAACAAATGCCTTGTCCGTGCGGGATCCCACCACTAAACTCCCCGACATACATCGTGCCATCACTATACGTATATTTGCCCCGTCCGCTTCCGCAATGGTTGGTGTTACAATTGCGAAGCATGGAAGTATTTTCGATATTTTCTGAATTTTGGTTGGTGCTTGTCGTAGAGACAATCTGTGGCTGCTCGCCGACATATTCATCATGCCCCCAAAAGCCAACGATCACTTCGCCATTTGTCATATAAAACGTCCCTTTCCCTTCTTTTTGGTTGGCTTTCCAATTGCCTACATACTTTTCGCCATTGGCATATTTCATTTCGCCCTTTCCATGGAGTTTTCCCGCTCTAAAGTTACCGTCATATTCGTCTCCATTGTGATACTTCAAAGTCCCTTTTCCATTTGGGAAATCTGCCTTCCAACGGCCCTGATACACATCCCCATTTGCATATTCCATTGTCCCGAAGCCATAGAATTTGCTCTTTTTGAAATTGCCTTTATAGACATCTCCTTTCGGAAAACGCATCACACCTTTTCCGCTACGATAATGATTTTTCCATTCTCCTTCATAGACACGACCATCGGAGAAGACTAAACGTCCATAACCATTGATTTTTCCTTCCGAAAAGTGACCTGAAAATTTAGCGCCGCTAGGGTATAGATAGGTCCCTATGCCGTTATAGCAATTTCCTGAAAGACATTGTGCATCAGCGCTTTGAACAGCAAGTAAAAGTAGGATAGAGAACACAGCTAAAGATTTCATCGTCAATGGTTTTTATCATTAAAAAAAACTTGACGCAAATAAACTGTGAGATGGAATCTTTAAAGCGCTTATAGCTTTATTACCTTTGGGGGGTAAAATATTCACACTGACAATCGTTTGGGGTCATGCAATAGCATTCTTGTCTAAAACCAGTTACTTGCGTCAATGTAAATCTCGCCCTATAATCTCTATTTTTTTGATGAGCACTATAAACTGTTTGGACTACTTGGATATTGCCTTCCTTAATATTATTTTTTGTTGTTGGAATGTTAATTGCTTAGGACGGGCTTTGCCCTTTTGGTCTTTGGGGCGCTCCTTCGTCGCTTTTAGTCTTTGGGACGGGCTTTGCTCTTTGGGTCTTTGGTGCGCTCCTTCGTCGCTTTTGGTCTTTGGGAC
>CAMZKG010000192.1 GCA_947311105.1 uncultured Saprospiraceae bacterium | reverse complement strand
AAGCGACACTTGAACGGAGCAAAGCGACATTTGAACGGAGCGAAAGCGACACTTGAACGGAGCAAAGCGACACTTGAACGGAGCGAAAGCGACATTTGAACGGAGCGAAGCGACACTTGAACGGAGCAAAGCGACATTTGAACGGAGCGAAGCGACAATATGCCCCCAGCCAAGCTACATAATAGTAGTACGGCGCCAGTATTGAATCAACAAAAAGCCAAACAAAGCGCCACCTACATGCGCAAAATGCGCCACCCCAGACTGCATGCCCGAAAACCCAAGATACAACTCAATACCCGCATATATCAACACAAACCATTTCGCCGTCAAGGTAATTGGCGGAAACAACAATCTCAACTCAACTCGGGGAAATAATGCCCCAAATCCTGCCAATATCCCAAAAATTGCTCCAGAAGCCCCCAACATACCGCCATTTATCATATCATTCAATTCACCTAACGGCCCTACATAATTTCGACCTGATGCAATAATTCCAGCTCCTTCTTCAAAAACTTTGGCTACATCTACACTATTCAAGCTACCTGCCAATGCACTAATTTGATAGTAACTAACCCCAAAATGAAGCAATAATGCCCCAAACCCACTAACAAAATAGTAAATCAAAAACCTAGCACTTCCTAGCCGATACTCCAAAGCTGGACCTAGCATTACCAAACCATACATATTGAAAAATAAGTGCATAATACTGCCATGCATAAACATGTGCGTCACCAATTGATAAGGCTTAAACAATGGAGACATTGGATAATGCACCGCCAAGTCATACCCAAAGATGGCATGATTAGGCAATGTCAAAAAATAAGCAATTACATTAATGATCAATAAATGTTTGACCACATCTGTCATTCGTTCAAGCATAAGTTCTTTTTTTTGATAACTCTTAACCCCTTTTTGTCAAAAAGCTACGACCAAGCAATTACCTTCCGCACTTCAATAAAGATATCTATTATTAGGTACCAAGAAAGAAAAGTAAATTTGTGTCTATATAAAAATCAAACATCATTTTGGTTGCAATCTTTTGACCAAAATATACTAATAACCAGCCCTCCTTGATCAGGAGTTGTCGCTTTGATACGTCCGCCCTGTTTTTCAACAATCTTCTTGCAAGCTGCTAACCCCAGCCCATTACCTTCTTCTTCAGGTAATCTACCAGACCGATAAAAAGGCCAGAAAATCTTTTTCTCATCTCCTTCTGGCACCCCAATACCGCTATCCTTTACAGAAAGAACATACTCGCCTTCCGCTTCTTGCGAAAAAACCATTATTTCTGGTCTCTCACCAGAAAATTGAATCGCATTCATAATCAGCTCCTTCAAAACCGTTACCAATTGTGCTTTACCACAATTCAATTCAAGCAACTCATCCGAATAATGAAGATTCACCTTCCTTTCTTGGATCAAATCTTTCAAATCATACGTCACCACACTCAAAACATCCGAAACACTCACCGCCACCTTTTCCACTTGCTCTTCCATCACAACGGCATATCGATGCAAGCCATCCACCAAGCTCGTTACTTTTTTCACCGCCTGATTTATATAACCCAAATACTCCTTTGTTTGGGCGCTATCTCCTGTTTCATCTTGATTCAACAACTCAACAAACTGACCGACAACTCTCAAATGACGATTAAAATCCAAGGCAATCATTCTAGCAAAATAAGATAATTCTTCATTTTTCGCTACAAGCTCTTTATTCTTATTCCTTATGACTGATGTAGACTTAATCAACTCTGCCTGCAATTGATTTTCTCTCTGCAAAGTATGAATCTCTTGTTCTTTGGCTGCCAAAATATAATCAATCTCCGTGTTCACAATCATATTTTTAGCACGCTCTTTTTCTAGCTCTTCTTTCTTGACTACATATTTTTTGTGTACATCTAGTGCGGCAGACAAGTCGCCATTTTTTTCATAGGCTTCCGCCAAAATACTATGGGCCTGCAAACTCATCGTATCATCATTAAAGGTATGAGCAACTTCCTCCGCCTGAACCGCCCAACGAATGGCATCGTCATACTTTTTTTGCGAAAGCGCATACCTTGCCTTCACATAATGAAGAATTTGGAGCCCATTGGACACCGTCCCACCAAAAATATCCTTCTCAGATATCATGTGGGTCAAGTAGGCATCATAACTCTCCGTTTCTATCAAACATCGAGCAATTTGACAAAATGCGAGCCGTTTTAAGGGCAAATAATCCTTCTCATCTGCAATCTTTTCCGCTTCCAAAAAATAAGAAATCGAATCATTCCAGTGACCTATACGGACATACAAATTACCTATATTATTTAGGATAACAGCTCTTTTCTCGGGGCGTATTGGTGCCTTATACTCTTCCAAAATCGAATGGTATCGCTCCAGCGCTTCATCATAATTATTTAGTTGCCCATGAATCGTCGCTATATTAGTCGCGATTTTGATAGCCAAACTATGATATTCAATCTCTTTACACTTGTCCAAAGCTTCCAAAAAATAAGGCATCGCATCCTTAAAATCCCCCTTAGATGCATGAACAACTGCCATATAATTTTGAGCTTGTACATACTTTAACATCTCCCCACTCTCTTGGCTTCTTACCAATAACTGCATGGCCTTGGGGGCTAACTTTTCATAGTCCTGTACGCTCAAAAATATCTTACACTCCAATAAAAGTACTTCATTTTCGACATATTTTCGCTTATTTTTTGTCAACTTTTCCGCAAGGGAAGCCGCCGTAATCGCCAAATCTAAAGCTTGATCAAAATGATTATTCAACCGCTTTACGGCTCCCAAACCAATCATACCCTGCACCTTACCCAACAAATAATCTTCATCTCGACTTTTTAGCAAGCTACTAAAAAAATAGTCCTCCGCTCCTTCAAAATCACCCAACACCAAGGCGATTCGCCCTTTCACCAACTGCGCATCTATTTGCGTCTGAATAGGCACTTCCCCCAAGATCACACCATCAAACCACCCTACACTTAATGGGCTTGATGACACATCTCCCATTAATTCGGCTTCCGCAATCAAAAGGGTTGCCTCCCAGATTTTGCGCTCCACCGGCTTAGGAATACGCACCACTAGCGCCTTAGCGCTCCTAATGTCTCGCTTGCGCCAAAGTGCTCGTATCGTCTCTATTACTATAGCGTTCTCAACAAATTTAACATCCATCTTAAAACATTTTATCGATTTCTTCTATCAAGTCCAATAGCATCGTCAAGTCTGAATAAAAATCATTTATCTTTTCAAATTTTAGATTCGATGAAAATAAACTTGGCTCCAACATATCCTTCGTACTCGGTAGTACAGCGTAGGCGCCTGCGCCTGAGATAAAAACAGCGGGATACTCTCCTGTCATTTTATAGTAATTCAGGATGCTTTCGCAAAAAGCCAACGACACCGTCATAGATACTGAAGCATCTAAGGTACGATAAATTAGGAATTTTTCATTAAATTCTTCTAATTCTGGTACTTTTACTGGCTTACCCCCTCTTAAATTAAACTTTTTGATGGATTTATTCATCCGTGCCCGCTCATCCTTGGGCACTATCAAAAACGCTCCCTGCACAGGTCGATTAAAAATAGCCTTAAAAAATATACCCGAAAATACCGCCCGTACGCCTGTCTGAACCCCTGCTAGCTCACTTATACGAACTTCACACAGCTCAAAATCAACATCCCCAATTCGACCTGTTATATAATCCTCTGCTTCATAATTATCCGCCCTTGTCACATACAGCCCCGACTTTAAAAACT
Source organism: uncultured Saprospiraceae bacterium (assembly GCA_947311105.1). GTDB lineage: Bacteria > Bacteroidota > Bacteroidia > Chitinophagales > Saprospiraceae > HyVt-613. Next base: position 8,416 of record CAMZKG010000192.1, on the reverse strand, counting down.
CCTTTTTCGGAATCCCTTTCTCTGGATAATAATGCAGCGTATCATAACTCAATTGATTGTCTATATAATCCAAAATCAGACGAACCACTCGCGGCTTAAAAAGCTTCACATATTTCCGCAAGGAATTGCCGATCCAGCCCAAATAACCGACTAGGGGCAACAGCATCAACATGATCACCCCTTTCATTCCCAACATAATCCCGCCAAAAAACATCAACATCGTCAGCACACCCACACCCAACAACATAAACCACAGACGCTTGCGCCTACGCTCCATCCGATAAAGCTCCGGATAAATAGTGTGATTATAAAACTGCCGAAAAGTCTCTTCCATGTAGCAAAATAACGAAATATTTGTAAGATATCGACCCTATTTGTCCGTAAATATTTATTCTGTTCAATTGTGCAATCGCTCAATCGTTCAACTGAAACCAACCATAAGCATTCTTGAAAAAATGCATATTGGCGTTTCGGGCAGACTCAATATTCAACTCAAGTTTCGATACTCAGAAAAGCCCGTGATTATTGGCATTATCCGTTTTAGCGAAAAATAGCTTAAGAAAGCTTGTTCCTGCTTACCTTTTTGGATTGGAGTTATTTTTTTTACGGAAAGTGCCATTTTTTGTAAACCCTTGACCTTTAACCCGTTATCTTCCCCCAATACCCTAAAAATTAAGCTTGCATAAAGCCAATCCATCCTAATATCATTAAGCTTAAGAACCGAAACTTAAGTAGTTAATTTAAATACAAAACCACTACCTTTGCCCACTAAACAAATACAATCATGTGCACCGTTACCTTTTTTCCGAAAGGAAGCAAAGAATATATATTGACATCCAATAGAGATGTAGCTCCCAATCGCCATGCAAATGACCTGCTTTCGCAAAATATTAATGGACAAAAGGTCACCTACCCCAAAGACCCAAAAGCAGGTGGTACTTGGATTGCCATCGGAGAAAATGGCCAAATGGTGTGTTTACTCAATGGCGGCTTCATCAAGCATACCCTCTCGCCTCCATACAAAAAAAGTCGGGGACTGATTGTTCTTGAAAGCTTTGAATGGCACTCATTCGATGCTTTCGCAAAAGAGTATAATTTTGATAACATCGAGCCTTTTACGCTGATCGGGCTCAACCCTGATGAAGGATATTTTGAATTTAGATGGACGGGCGAAATGCGTTTTTTGCGCAAGCTAGATAACCATACTCCAGTCATCTGGTCTTCATCAACTTTATACAATCGCCCCATCCGTGCGACCCGAAAATCATGGTTTGAGCAATGGCTAAAAAACATGCCTAACCCGAGCCCAAAAGACATCGCAGATTTTCATTTAAACGGTGGTGAGCACGACCTAACGAATGGCTTTGTCATGAATCGAGACAACGTGGTATGCACGACTAGTATCTCGCAAGTAATTCACACCAATCTCAAAACAAAAATCTCACACACAGACTTAATATCAAATGAAACTTCTGAATTAGAAATACTTAACTAGCCAACCCCACGGACAAACAAGTGATATTCGTCATTTCGAAAGGTGATAAGTATCACGAATAAGAAACGCGAAATAAAAAAAGCCCTGCAAACAGCAGAGCTTTTTAAAATCATTTTTTAATTCTTAGCAACCTTCGCCGCCTGCTTCTTCGTTAATATTAAACCCTGGACGGCTTTTAACAGGCAAGCCTTCCTTCGCCCAAGCTTTAATACCTCCACGCAAATTATAGACTTCTTTAAAGCCCATTTTTTTCATTTTTCTTTTTGCCCGTGCAGCGCGCATACCCGTCCGACAATAAATAAAAACAGGTTTGTTTTTATCTATTTTTTGAATTTCACTCTCAAAACTGCTTGATTTCCAGTCGATTAGGGTAGAATTAGGGATATGCGCATCTTCATGTTCTTTGAGCGTTCTCACATCTACAAAGGTCCCATTTTCTTTAGTCATCGCTTCTTGATACGCTACAGGTCTTAAGTCATATTTAGGTGCGCCCAACCCACCAGTCATCGCCAAGAAAGCAAATATAACAACATCAATAGCCAAAAAACTGTACAGTAATTTCTTCATTTAATTTCATTTTTCACACCACATCACCTTTGTGCAGCGTCCGTTTTTGATACAACAAAGGTAAAATACTAAAAGATGCTACCTTGTGATACCTATCACAAACTATCTAAAAAAATCAAAGGAACTTGCAGCTCAAAAATAAAACAGCCATTGACGAATTTGTGGCGAACCAAAAAAGAAAACCTTATGGCAAATCAAAAACAATCCTTCTTTCAGCGATTAACCAAAAGACAATGGTCTTATTTTTATGCTGGAGTTGTATTTACCCTTGCTCAAATCATTTTTATTTTAGCAGTATGGGAACACAAAGTAGCGACAGGCAAAGTCCCTGGGCTATTCCCGATTAGTGTCACCACTGACCTAGGAAAAATGTTTAGGACGCTAGAAGTATTTATTAATAATATTTTTGGATTTCATAGTGAGCTTTACGGCAACTATGCCTCCGTCAACGGACAATTAGTATCAGACACTTCGGGGGTCTTCTTCCCTGGTATCGGATGGCCTATTGTCGGCATGATACTCGGTGGCTTCCTAGTAACTGTTATGGAAAAAGAATCTAGATCTTGGGCATACTATTCTAAGAAAGCACTCATCGTATCCTTTATTGGCGGCGCATTTTTTAGTTATGGTACTCGTCTAGCTGGTGGATGTACCTTGACCCATTTGATGGGAGGAATACCTGTGATGGGGATTCGTTCTACTGGTTCTATAATTTTCATGGCTCTAGGAGGAGCGACTGGTTTTATGGTTATGGAAAAACTCGGACTTGCCAATTACTTCAAACACCAAGAAACTTTTGCCTACGTTAGCAATGCAGATGCGGGCGAACAGGCAACCTATAAAAAAGGGTATAGCTGGAAGAAAAATCCAGCCTTTTGGCTAGGACTGACTTTCTCTGCCTTATTTGTAGGTGCTGCCTTATGGGGTGCCCTAGGCAATCCAGCAGCCCTCCAACACATCAATCCAGCGACGGGTGAGCTTGCTGCTTATGGTGGTGGCCCTTCTGACAAGGGATGGTTATTTGTTATTCTCACACTTTTAGCTGGAACCGTTGCAGGGGTTGCGTTGGCAAAAAGTGGCTTTGGCACCGAATGCGCTTTAGTTTCTGTGGAAGTAGCTGGCGCCATGACCAAAGATGACAAGAAATTTGCAAAAATGGGTGTCCCCAAAATCACACGTACATTAATGAGAAGTTACAACCCGATTATTGGAGTAACGACAAGCTGGATTCTTTTGACCGCATTCTTGTTGCTCATGTGGGTCACTACGGGCGTTTCTCCAGAGTTAGGTGCTGGTATAAAGAAAGGATTGACAGCAGGAAATTTCTTGGGCGGATTCTCCTTAGGACTAGGTGCGGTCACCTTGATTGGCTGTGAAATTAGATCCTACATGCGTATCGGAATGGGCTATTTGAATACGATGATTGGATTTATTGGCTTCGCAGTAGGCTACCTTCCATATACTCTTTTCCCACATGCCCACAAAGAATTCTTAAAAAAGACCATGATATTTGGAGAAGGAGGAGCACTTGGCGAAGCCAAAGAATGGTATTCTCTTCTTTCGGACAATCCTGCTATGCAACAATTCATCATGCTACTTTGGCTACAAGGTCTAATCCTTGTTTGGGTTTACTTCGTCAAAAAAGGTAGTCAAAATGTGGGCATCACCACCGATGACCTTTTACACAAAAACACAGAAGATATTCAAGTGACTATCGAAGAGATAGCAGGGGATGCCACCGAGATAAACGGTATCACTGTACCTTCTACAGTACCTAAAGAAGCCCTTGTTTAGTTAGCAAACACAAGTCAAGTTTTGTAATAATAGAAGAGCGGCCAATTTTATATTGGCTGCTTTTTTTATTCTATCTCTCGCTTAACCAGATCACTAAACCCATCGCTGCAAGAACAAATGTTTTACCGATATTTTTTCGTAACTATTTAGGCACCCGCAGATTTTTGCCACAAAATGCCTATTTTCTGCCTAAAAATAGGAGCACCTAAACAGTTACATTTTTTCTTTACAAAACCCGAACTACATCCCCTTCATTAATCTGCAAAGTCAAAGCATTGACTTCTAATAAAAATTCGGCGGACAATTTAGGTGGAGTTCCGGACAAAATTGCTTGCGCCAAATCATTCACTCCTAGTAAGTAATCCATCTTCATATTATTTTTTGCCAAACCAAACTGAGAAAAACGCTTAGTATTAGTGGAAACTTTTTTGGGATTCAAACCAAAGAGTGCTTGCCCTAGCCAGTTGTTAGCAATTATTTTTTTTCGGGCTGCTTTTAATCTTATCTTTTCAAATTTTAGCCTTTTTACGGGCGACTGATTGTCCCATATATCTTCAACCTCTAAATAACCTCCATCTCCAACCACCATAATACTCCGATTCATCGGTCCAGCAATACCACAAGTGATTCGAGTCACTACACCAGATTTGTGCGTCAACACCGCTACACTAAAGTCCGTAGATGAAAAAATCTTGCCGCCCACTTTCTTTTCTGGAAGCACGCATGTAGTTGCACTTACGCTCGTTGACACTGCGCCAAACAAGTACAACGCCCAAGAAATAGCATAACCCAAGTGCTCCAAGCTACTCCCCATCTCAAACTCACTATCCACGGGCCAAGGTACTCCAAAATCATTTGTCCACATATCCGCCCCCATCAAATGAATCGGCCCATCTTCCATCTCTATATATACTAATCGCGGCGCTCCTATGACTTGCTTCTCAATTTGCTGCCGTATTTCTTGCGCATTGGCACCCAAAACCGAACAAGGCGCACCACTCACTAACAAATCATTCTTTTGCGCAAGCATCACTAACTCCTCGCTATGCTCGGTATTCAATGTAAATGGTTTCTCACTATACAGATGCTTACCTGCCTGCAATATCTTCTTGGATACTTCATAGTGACTTTCTGGGGTCGTCAAATTAACCACCAAGTCCAAGTCTCCTATTCTTAACAAGTCTTCTAGCGTCTCAAAACCAGGAATAGAATAATGTGAACTAAAGGCTCGCGTCCGTTCCATATTGCGATCATACACCCCAATCAACTCTAAATCTGGATAATACTTCAAGGTGCGCATGTAGTAATCTGAAACAAAACCACAGCCAACAAAAGCCATCTTAATCGTCTTTTTCATAATTTTTACTTCTAAGTTTTTCAATAATTTTTATTACTTTCATACTATGATCTATGGGCATTATGGCACTCTCTAATTGGTGCGCCCCAAGACAATGTACGACTTCTTGTATTTGATATTGATAACCATTTCCCCGAAAGGGAATTGCTTTTTTTTGCGCTCCAATATTCAACTTATCCAATATTCGTTGTTTCCACGACGGAGCATTTTTTAAAGGACCAAATGACCGAAAATTATTACGAATACCATCAATATCACCATCGCTTGCTTCGTATTGTTCCAACTGGACAAGCGCGGTTCGATAAAAAGGCGATTTTAACGTAAGTGAGCCCTTCGTACCATATACCGTGAATGAATTATCCAGCTGGACATCAAAACTACAAGTCAGATTAGCCACTGCATCATCGTATTTCATCAAGAAAGCTGCCGTTGTTTCTACATTCCCCTTCTGGCTTACTGATTGCATGACTAGTTCGTTGGGTTGCCCCAAAAAAGCATAAGTTAGAGAAATAAGATAAACACCCAAGTCAAAAAGCGCTCCACCACCGAGCTCTTCCTTAAAACATCGCTCTTTGTCAAGCACATACCCCATACTCCCCTGCACCATTTTTATATCACCAATTTGTGCCAAATGACTTAAAAAATAGCGCACAGATGGCACAAACATTGTCCACATGGCCTCCATCAAAAACAATTGTTTTTGAGCAGCTAGTTCTTTTAGGTGCTCCAGCTGAAATGACTCAATTACCATCGGTTTTTCGCAAAGAACATGCTTACCCTGTTGCAGGCAAAATTCAATCAATTCAGCGTGCAAGGAATTCGGAGTGGAGATATAGACGATGTCCACTTCATCCAACAATATCATCGCCTTGTAATCATCCAAATAAGTAGAAATATGCATTCGATCTGCATATTTTTTAGCATTTTCCAAGCGTCGAGAACTTACCGCTATGAGCTCACAATCCTTAACTGACTGAATAGCAAAGCCTACATCATAGGCTATTTTTCCTGTACCGATAATACCCCAATTGACCATACCTTTTTAAATTACAACCTAAAGGTAATCCTATACAAATCAATAAAAAAATACATATTTTAAGCTTTGTAGAGTTAAATCTTATATTACATATACATAAACTACTCACTATCAAAATATTACAATTTATTTTGTAGACAAAACTGAATAAATATTATTTTTTTTAAACTATAAAAAATCGCTCCATACCAAACAAAACCTTATCTTGCCACCTATTGCAAACCTTGTCTCTATGTCCAAAAAAGTGCTTTTTTTTCTTTTTTTTCTCCTACTTACCGGCACCGCCTTTTGGATTTTTATTCAATTACTTCCTGCTTGGGTTGCCCAAAAAACATCGCCTGCTACCCAGGGATTTACGGCCACATCCAACGAACAATGCGTTGTCTGCCACCAAACTGTCCGTGGATTCACCCAAAGCCATCATGATATCGGCTGTACCGCTTGCCATCTTGGGGACGCTTCCGCAAAAGAAAAAGAACTAGCTCATCAAGACATGATCCTAATTCCTGGCAACCTAGCCAATGCTAGCCAAACTTGTGCCACAGCAGGCTGCCACCCAGGCATTGACCACCGTATTAAAAACTCCATCATGAATACGATGAGTGGGGTCATTTCTATTAATCGGCTGGTTTTTGGCGAAAGCCATCAAGGATTATTCTATGCAGATAGCCTGACCCAATCCCCAGCGGATAATCATGCTCGCGCTCTCTGCGCATCTTGTCACCTTAGTGCAGAAAAAAAAGAATTGGGCCCAATCCACCAAGAATCCAGGGGCGGTGGTTGCCTAGCTTGCCACCTAAACTACGACAAAGCCACCGCGAGCGAGCATTATACTCGAAAAATTGATGGAGACAAAAGGGTGTCTAAATTTCACCCTTCCATCTCACTCCATGTGAGCAATGACCATTGTTTTGGCTGCCATAGCCGGTCTGGCAGAATATCAACAAGCTATGAAGGATGGCACGAAACACGCCTAGAAAAAGAAGAAATACCTGACACCGGTCAATATCGCCTTTTGGATGATGAACGTGTCTTGCGATTTGTAGCAGAAGACATTCACCACAACAAAGGGCTTGCCTGTATTGACTGCCACGGAAGCGTCGAAGTGATGGGAGATGGACAAAATCACGCTTTCCAAAACGAAGCCAAACGCAGCCAATGCCAAGACTGCCATTTTGCGCAAGCTAACCAGCGCACCAAGCCTTTTGACTCCTTACATTACGACACAAAATCCATTATCAAACTCCGAAAAATAGACCCTAAAAACAAACGATTTGTCCAAGGAGTCAACGGACAAGACCTAACTAATGTATTTATTGAAGATGATAAAGCCTTCCTTCTTGGCAAAATAAATCATCAAAAATATACGCTTTCTAAGCCTTCGCCATCTTGCCAAGCGCCTGTACATTCAGATGTCACCTGCAACACCTGCCACACCCAATGGGCGCCCCAATGCATCGATTGCCACACTTCTTACGACCCCAATGCGCCAAGCTATGATCTGCTTGCGCAAAAAGATATACAAGGTCGATGGGATGAAGATTTGGGACCATTTTTGGCAGATTTTCCGTCTTTGGGTGTTCGCGCAAGCAAAGAGAAAAGAGAAATCATCACTTTCGTGCCAGGCATGATCATCTCGCTCGACAAATCAGGCTACACCAAAATCCCCGATAACATCACCCACCAGAGACTTTTTGCGCCCATCGTCGCCCACACCATCTCCTCCAAAGGGCGTAACTGCAAAACTTGCCACAACAATCCCAATGCGTTAGGATATGGTCGGGGACAATTTCAAAAAAACAAAACAGACAGTCCATCCCCTTGGACATTTTATGCAGCATACGAAAATTGGTCGCATGATGATTTGCCGCAAGATGCTTGGATTGGATTTTTGGATTATCCTAAAAAAAGGCCTGTCACACACTCAGACACCCGCCCTTTTACAGTCAAAGAACAACTAAAGATATTGGAAGTTGGCACTTGCCTTCAATGCCACAAGGATGATTCTAAAGCCATGAAAATAGCACTGGATAATTTTGCGGAAGCTAAAAAACTTCGTCACGAACAATGCTTTTTTTAACAATGGTTCGGTCATTATTTTGGCAAAAAAGAAGCAACTAACCCCATAAACACGGGCTTTTTTCTATTTATTGCCAATTATGTCTTT
>CAMZKG010000191.1 GCA_947311105.1 uncultured Saprospiraceae bacterium | reverse complement strand
TTTGAAGACTTTTAGAGAGAATTTATATCTCATCAAGCACCTTCAAATTTTGCCTTAATCAAGGAAGACGTTGGAGGCGTGGCAGGCTACGTCGGAGTATTGCTTTTTTACCGAACCATTGCTATAAAGAAATAAATCCAATCCAAAATGGCAGGCACAGACAAGCTTTCTCAAGCCACCCTTCTCCTTTAACCTTTTCAAGGCAACAGCCGAAAAGTCATTCGATGAATGGGCGTAGTCCCGTGCAACTTAATCGCTTCTCGATGCGCTTTGGTTGGGTAGCCCTTGTTGGTCAACCACCCATATTCTGGATATTTCTTTGCGGCTTGCACCATGTGCGCATCCCGATAAGTTTTGGCCAAAATAGACGCTGCAGCAATAGACGCAAATTTACTATCTCCCTTCACAATACAAGTATGAGCAACCTTTTTATACTTATTAAAACGATTGCCATCAACAATGATGTGCTTAGGTCGAATTTTTAGGTCATCTAAGGCACGGTGCATCGCTAAAAAAGAAGCTTGAAGAATATTTATATCGTCTATTTCTTGATGAGAGACAAAACCTACGGCATAAGCTAAGGCATTTTTTTCAATATAATCTTTTAGGATTAAGCGATGAGCTTCGGACAATTTTTTGGAGTCATCCAGCAGTTCGTGCTCAAAATCATCTGGCAAAATAACTGCGGCGGCTACTACGGGCCCTGCCAGGCAACCGCGCCCCGCTTCATCACAGCCCGCTTCCGGAAGTAATTGATCCTGATATTTTATTGGCAGCATTTTTATTCATTTTTAGGATTCTAAACTCAATCCTACGGTTCTTTTGTCGACCGGCTTCGGTGGCATTGGTCGCCATCGGCTCGGCATTTCCTTTTCCTGTTATCACTAACCGTGTGCTGCTTATATTGTTTTCGACAAGGTATTTTTTGACGGCTCTGGCGCGCAAAGTGGATAGTTTTAGATTGTATTCTTGAGAGCCCATATCATCGGTATGACCAATAATTTCGATTTCCATCATCGGGTCATTTTCCATGATGGCAACAAGCTGCTGTAATTCTTTTTCTGACCTAGGGTGTAAATCTGCCTTATCAAATTCAAAGTAAATATTATGTAGCACAATGAGCTTATTTTGCCGCAAGGTAACAAAACGAAGATCATTTTTATCCACAGGCACGGGAAGAATTGGGGGTACTTTCTTCAATTCGATATTATCCAGATAGAAGTATCCAAAATCTAACTTAGCAGGTCTTGATTGAGTTTGGTCATCTCTAAAGAAGTTGCCGATAACCATGTATTGGGCGGCTTCTCTAGCCACAAACTTGCTACGCAATCGAGTCCATCGATTTCTACTATCAATTACTTTAGAAAAATTAACGACAGGCTGATTCAACAAACAATCTTCATTTCTATGCAATACACGTTCTTCGGAGACGACCACGCCGAGATTGCTGACGGGCCTACTATTTCGGAGCTGCGCTACATCCATCGAAATGGTATAATTCTGTCCAGGCACCAAAGACTCTTTCAATTGAACTTCAATATACTCTTTGCAATGGGGCTTTTCGCTTGCGCAACCAAAAGTGGTTATACCTACGAAAGATTCTCCTTTGTTAGGCTTGATCTCTCCAAATCCTTTTTCTTTCCAGTTCTTAGGCACTAAGACATTAGGACCATATACATCTGGGGATGTATTCGTTGCCGAAAACCAATACTTTTGCACACGCGAAAAGTGTCGTCCTGTATAGAACCAACCAATCGGATAGGTGGAATACTGCTCAAACCCAGGATTGGGAATGATATTCTCGTATTTTTCTTTTTGAGCTATATTTTTGGGGGGCAGAATAGTCACAAAAACCAACACAAGAAAAGCATATCGTCCATAGTGATAAATAAGCTTTTTCATTTTTTGTTTATCAATGAAGGTGCAAAGCGCACCCTTTTCAAAGATCACTTTATACCAAAAAAAGTTCCATCCCCGCAAATCTTCCAGAATCTAACAAAAAACAGCCGCAAAAATTGTACCGCAGACCACTTTTACACTGTTTTTAGTCTTTAATTGAATAGTTCACCCTGTTTTAGACCCGAAAATAGGCATTTAGACAGACGAACGGGTGTTCGTCTTTACATCCCGTCTAGTCTTCCAGATGCAAAGAAAACATCTTTATAAAGGTTTCGATATGTGGATTTTCCGCATATAAGATGTCGTATTTTTCCTTTCTAGTAAGGATTTTCTTTTGAAGCTTTTCGTTCTTTTTTGGCGCAAGCGACTCATCATACTCATACTCCAAAGTAAGACGGCTATACTGCATCCGCTTTCGCAAATGCTCCATCAATCCCCTTTCCTGCTTAATAGTTTGCTCCGCATAATCGCCACTATGTCGAACGATAATGGTCTTTTGCTCCAATCGAGCGGCAGATTGAATCAATACCTGCCGTACAGAAGCCGAACCTACCTGATCGATGTATTCTTGCCAAGCAGCCGCCAATACTTCTTCCGTAAGCAAAGGCTTTTTGGCCTTTTCCGCTGCCATATCTTCTTCTGCTTTTGCTTCAAAAGCACTCAGGCTTAGCCCCACAGCCGCACTTGGCTTAGCTGGCTCTTTGGGTGCTGGCGCAGGCTTAGCGACCTCTGCTTGAATGGTTGGTTTTTCGTAAGTCGCTTGAGGCTCCACCACGACATCGGATGTCACTTGGGGAGTAGATTTATTTTCTCCTGTAGGAACGGAAGGAGTGGACGACTCTTTGACTACCGGCGAACTAGACTTTTTTTTTTCGGATGGCATTTGCGCAAGCGTAACCGCCTGCTGGATATACGTCAACTTAATTAAAGCTAGCTCTACATGAAGGCGCTTATTTCGAGCCATCTTGTAGTTCGTATCCGCTACATTAATAATATTCAAAGCCGTCAAAACAAAAGACAAGGGCGCAGAAGCAGCTTGCTCGGCATAACGCTTAGTCAACTTATCACCGACGTTCAGCAAACCCACCGTCTTGGGATTTTTGCTCACCAACAGATTACGCAAGTGCGCAGAAAGTCCATTTAAGAAAATCCCAGGCTCAAAGCCCTGACGCACTATCTTATTGAATATCAACAAGTTATTAGCAACATCTTCTGTCAATGCACTCTCGACAATCTGAAAATAGTAGTCATAATCAAGAATATTCAAATTCTCAATCACGATATCATAAGTGATGTGACCATTAGAAGCAATCGCAATCCTATCAAAAATAGACAACGCGTCACGCAACGCTCCATCAGCCTTTTGGGCAATCATATTCAAGGCGTCGGTATCTGCTTCAATCCCTTCACTTTTAGTGATTTTTTCTAGATGCCGCACAATGTCTTGCACCTGTATCTGCTTAAAATCAAATATCTGACACCGCGACAAAATCGTCGGCAAAATCTTATGTTTTTCGGTCGTCGCCAAAATAAAAATGGCATACGGCGGCGGCTCTTCCAAAGTCTTCAAAAAGGCATTAAATGCCTGCGAAGACAACATGTGCACCTCGTCAATGATAAAGACCTTATACTTACCTTGTTGGGGCGGAAAACGCACTTGATCAATCAACGCCCGAATATGCTCCACGCTATTATTGGAAGCGGCATCAAGTTCGATGATATTGAAGGAAGCACTTTCGTTAAAAGATTTGCAAGATGAGCACTCATTGCAAGCTTCGATATTTTCGGAAGGGTTTTCACAATTAAGTACCTGCCCCAAAATACGCGCCATCGTGGTCTTACCCACGCCGCGTGGCCCTGTAAACAAGAAAGCATGAGCTATTTGATTGGTTTTCAAAGCATTACGCAATGTCTCCGAGACATGCCCCTGCCCCACCACTTCGTCAAAAGCTCTAGGTCTGTATTTTCTGGCCGATACAATGAATTCACTCATGCGGCAAAGATAGCTAAAATGTGTTAGAAGTTTTATTTTTTTAGCGATGAATTATTGAGCTTACGCCGAAAAGTCGCCAATGGAAAGGTTAAAGGTTAAGGGCAAAAGGCAAAAGGCGCCAAAAGTGACCCCATTACCCAAGATTTCAATAACCACTAACTCCATCGAATCAATGGTTCGGTTATTTTTTTGGCTGAGTTGCGCAAAATAGAAGTTATTGCTTGAAGCGAAGTTTGAAAAAAAACGTACCTAAAACCCCGTAGGGGTTTCCCTGCTTAGCCCATAGTGAAGCTATGGGCTAAGAAGGTTTGTGGTGTAAATACGGAGGCGTAGCGGG
>CAMZKG010000190.1 GCA_947311105.1 uncultured Saprospiraceae bacterium | reverse complement strand
GGTTGAGCTTGAAGGAAAAAGCGGCACTATGGATTTTACGCAAAAAAGTAAAAAAACAGCTACGTAAACAGAAAAAGCTTAGAAAACTAGTTGACACTACGGATTGTGACCAGATTCTATTAAAGACAGAACAATGGCTTGACGTTCGGATTAAAAAAATATCGGACAAGGATGTGAGATTTGTACGTTGTGATGACACGGCAGAATTGGTGTTGAGTAAGGATGAAATCCAAGAGATAAGGCTTTCCGACGGTGTTTCCATTTATAAAAATACGGACAAAAAAAACCAAAAAACTAAATCTAATAGTGCTGGTAAAGTGGTTTTAATTATTTTGGGGGCTATTCTGGCTGGTTTGCTGGGTGCTTATTTGTTTCTTTGGTGGCTTTTTACTAGGGCTTGGGGGTGAAAAATAAAGAGATAAAAGAATGAAATTTTGTGGTGTCATGAGAAATGCTACATGCTGACTTTTGGGATTGGACTCAACTACTTTTTTTGCAAAAAATATAAATTATGAAAGCTTTAGGACATCGTTTTTTAATTGTATCATTTATGTTTTTTGCTTTTAACGCAAGTGCCATTGTAGTACCTAATTCAAGCGCTAAGCAAGTAACCGTAAGCCCTAATTCACATAGGTTGAGCTTGAAGGAAAAAGCGGCACTATGGATTTTGCGCAAAAAAGTAAAAAAACAGCTACGTAAGCAGAAGAAGCTTAGAAAGCTAGTAGATACTACAGATTGTGACCAGATTTTATTAAAGACAGAACAATGGCTTGACGTTCGGATTAAAAAAATATCGGATAAGGATGTGAGATTTGTACGTTGCGGAGATGAAACGACTGAATTGGTGTTGAGTAAGGATGAAATTCGTGAGATACGGCTTTCTGATGAGGTTTTCATCTATAAAAATACGGACAAGAAACCCAAAAAAACTAAATCTAGAACCACAGGCAAGGTGGTTTTAATTGTTTTGGGGGCTATTATTGCTGGTTTATTGCTAGTAGCTTGGTGGCTTTCGTATATTATCAATGCGCTCGCTCATTGATAATATAGGTTGATAGCACTACTGACTTCAAAAAGTTATCACTATTTTGTTTCTTTCAAATACTCTTTAGAAGTCACAAAATTCAGTTCCTGCATAAGATTTTTAGCGTTTTTAAATCCCGGAGAAAGTATGATGCGCTCATAATTAGCAGTCAACAAAACCGTAGTCGGAAAAGAAAGTCGTCCATCTAACAACGAAGCTGCTAACTCATTATGCCCACGGCGGCCACCTACAAATTTAAACTCCGTCCCCTTAAATAAGATGGTCTCTTTTTGTTCGGCATCTAACTTGACGGCATAAAAATCTTCTGTTAAGGTCTTGACGACTTTAGGGTCTTGAAAAGTAGAACGATCCATTTTTTTGCACCAACCACACCACTCCGTATAGACATCTACAAAAATAGGTTTTGGGTTTTTGGCGTTAGCGGCGGTCATTTCTTCCCATGTGTACCAATGGATTTTCTTTACAGCTGGGTTTTGGTTGTTGGGCGCTGCAACAAAGGCAAGTGCAAAAAATGGTAGCACTAAAGCGAAAAGAAGTAAGTTTTTCATGGTTTTTTTTTATTGGTTTAATAGACTATTGGGTTGGGTAACTGAATTATCCTGTTCGATATTGGCAAAATTACCCGTTCTTTGCACCAAAATAATGAAAATGCGCAAAATTGTCGTCGCCATTACAGGTTCTAGTGGCAGTATTTATGCCAAACTCTTGCTAGATGCGCTTGCGCAAATACCTAACCAATGGGACAAGGTGGGTGTTGTCTTGACGAAAAATGCCCATATTAACTGGAAAATTGAGCTAGAATCCCCTTTTGCGAAAGCAGATAATTTTGATTTTTATGAAAATGATGATTATTTTGCTCCATTTGCTTCAGGGTCTGCAAAATATGACACGCTGATTGTTATCCCTTCATCAATGGGTACGCTGGCACGAATAGCTAATGGCATTTCGGATAGCCTGATAACTAGAGCAGCCGATGTGATGCTTAAAGAAAATCGCAAGCTCATCATAGTACCTAGAGAAATGCCTTTTAGTTTGATTCATCTGCGAAATATGACCCAGTTGGCGGAAGCTGGAGCGTTGATTTGTCCAGCGATTCCATCGTTTTATTCCAAGCCCCAAACCATTGATGAATTGGCCGGGACGGTAGTTAGTCGGGTGATGGATTTGGCGGGATTTGATGTTGATGGATTTCGGTGGATGTAGAGAAAATTCACGAATTTTCTCTACATCCACCGAAACCCACGAATTTTCTCTACCCCCACCGAAATCCACGAATTTTCCCTACCCCCACCGAAATCCACGAATTTTCCCTATCCCCACCGAAATCCACGAATTTCTTCTATCTTTGTAATCAATTAAAAAGACAAAATGTTTCAAGAATACGATGTCATAGTAGTAGGAGCGGGTCATGCAGGAAGTGAAGCAGCTGTTGCGGCAGCCAATTTGGGCTCCAAAGTCCTATTGGTCACGATGAATATGGAGACCATCGCCAAGATGTCCTGTAACCCAGCCATGGGCGGCGTAGCCAAAGGTCAGATAGTCCGAGAGATAGACGCTTTAGGTGGTTATTCGGGAATTGTGACGGACCATTCGATGATACAGTTTAGGATGTTGAATTTATCCAAAGGGCCAGCGATGTGGAGTCCCAGAGCGCAGAGTGATCGCATGAAATTTTCATGGAAATGGCGGTTGATGCTTGAAGCACACCCCAGTATTGATTTTTGGCAAGAGATGGTTGTGGGTATTTTGTCGAAAGACGGAAGAGCCTACGGAGTGAAAACCAGCCTAGGTCTAGAAATCAAATCCAAAAAGGTCATTTTGACCAACGGCACTTTCTTAAATGGTATCATACATATAGGCGAAAAGGCGTTGGGTGGTGGGCGAGCAGCAGAAAAAGCATCCAAAGGAATCACCGAACAACTAATAGAATTAGGCTTTGAGTCTGGTCGTATGAAAACAGGTACGCCGCCAAGGGTGGATGGGCGAACATTGGATTATGACCGTATGACGATACAGCATGGAGACGAAAATCCAGCTAAGTTTTCTTATTCCGACACCCCAAAATTAGTCAACCAAACACCTTGTTACATCACTTACACAAGTGAAGAAGTGCACGATACTTTGCGAGAAGGATTTGAGCGGTCGCCGATGTTTAATGGACGGATACAGGGGATCGGGCCAAGATATTGCCCTTCGATAGAAGACAAAGTGGAGCGTTTTGCAGGAAGGGATAGGCACCAATTATTTATCGAGCCCGAAGGCGCAGATACGTACGAAGTCTATGTCAACGGTTTTTCTTCGTCGTTGCCAGAAGATGTACAATTTAAGGCGTTGCGCCAAATAGCTGGGTTTGAAAATGCTAAGATGTTTCGTCCAGGATATGCGATCGAATATGATTATTTTCCGCCAACCCAGTTGAAGTTGACCCTAGAGACTCGTCGGATAAAAAACCTATATTTTGCAGGGCAAATCAACGGCACTACAGGTTATGAAGAAGCCGCCGCCCAAGGCTTGATGGCGGGCTATAATGCGCATTTGGCGATACAGGAAGAAGCACCTTTTATTTTGAAGCGTTCTGAAGCGTATATTGGTGTATTGATAGATGATTTGATTACCAAAGGGACAGATGAGCCCTATCGGATGTTTACGTCTCGTGCCGAATATCGGATATTATTGCGTCAAGACAATGCGGATTTGCGGCTTACGCCAAAAGCGGCAGCACTAGGTGTCGCCAATATGGACGAACGGATGAAAAAAGTCCGAGAAAAAGAAAAAGCCATCGAAGAAATCGGCATTTTTTTGAAAGAAACTTCAGTCGCTCCTTCGGATATAAAAGAATATCTCTTATCCTTGAATTCGGCGCCGCTTACGCAAAAAGTAAAGATGCACAAGGTGTTGTTGCGTCCCCATGTGCAGGTAAGCGGCTTGCGCCAAAACTTGCCAGAGTTGGATGAGTTGCTCTCCAAATTCCATCCCGAAGCAGTGGATTCAGCCGAAATAGCCATCAAATATAAAGGGTATATCCAAAAAGAGCAGGAGATGGTGGACAAAATTAATCGCTTAGAACGGGTCAAGCTCCCCGAAGATTTAGACTTTCATACAGTCACTTCGCTTTCGGCGGAAGCCCGAGAAAAACTCAATAGCATCCGACCCGAAAATATCGGCCAAGCTTCAAGGATTAGTGGAGTGAGTCCTGCTGATATTTCGGTGTTGTTGGTTTTGATGGGGCGGTAGGCAAGTGCATAAAAAAAGACCACTGGAAAACCAGTGGCCACTCACTTCAAAACAAACTTTCACTCGAAAATTATTTCTATTGGGCGCATAACGTATATAACTTCAGGGAACGTCAAGAGCACCAAGACCACAAAGTTAAGGGGGATAAGTTTTTTTTTCAAATGTGACGGGATAATATTGTGATAATTACCTATATTAGGGTAGGAGTTAGGCGTTATAAACAGCACTTTTTGAGATTTTATCGTCAAAAGGCAACTTTGTTGAAATAAAAATGACTTTAATTTAGGGATTCATCAGATTTCTTAGGAAATTTGCGTTTAAATATGTTCTGTGCCGACTCATTTTTTGCGAAAGCATGCAGCAGAAAAAACATGGACAACGAAGACGTCCTAAATATTATAACGATGGCTTTCTTTGCCATAAAAAGCTTAAACATGAAATTAAAATTGCTTGCATTAGTAATGCTATTGGGATTTGGGACAATGAACGCCCAAAAAGGGCCCAAAAACTGGTTTAATTTGGATCTTGAAAAGGATGGAATTAACGGGATGAGTTCGGAAAGATCTTATACCGAATTGTTGAAAGGAAAAACTTCCAAAACGGTGGTTGTCGCTGTGATTGATGGGGGAGTAGATCCGTTGCATGAAGATTTGAAAGGGGTGATGTGGCACAATCCTGGCGAAATTGCCGGAAATGGAATTGACGATGACCACAATGGATATGTTGATGATATCTATGGATGGAACTTTATCGGTGGTAAAGGAGGCAAAAACGTCGGCCCTGACCAACTAGAAATTACTCGTCTTTACGTGATGTATGATAAGAAATTTAAAAATACAAATCCTTCTTCTCTTTCCAAAAAAGCCAAAAAGGAATACAAAAAGTATCTTGAGCTAAAAGATATTGTGGTATCTAAGCGTAAAAAGGCAAAAGAAGGTCTGGCGCAAATGAAAAGTACAAAAGAACGTCTTGGTAATGCGTTGGATGCTTTGGCGCAAGCACTAGATGGTGCGCCTTTGACAGAGGAGAATCTTGCTAAAATCGATGTGTCGGCAGACGAAAATTTAGCTATGGGTGCTGGTATCGCTAGAAGGTCTATGGCAGAAGGTGCAACTTCTGTACAAGGTATTAAAGATGATATCTTTGAGCAAATTCAAGGCGGGCTGGACTATTATTCTTCTCAATATAAATTTCACTACAATCCAGATTTTGATGGTCGTTCGGTAGTCGGTGACAATTACAATAATATCACTGAAAAGTATTATGGAAATAATGACATCAAAGGCCCTGATGCCTTTCATGGTACACACGTGTCTGGTATTATCGCTGCGGATAGAACGAATAACCTGGGTATGAAAGGCGTGGGTAACAATGTCAAAATCATGGGCGTTAGAGTAGTGCCTGATGGAGATGAGCGTGACAAGGACGTGGCTAATGGCATCCGTTATGCAGTAGATAATGGTGCTCAAATAATTAACATGAGCTTTGGTAAAAGCTATGCTTGGAACAAAGATATCGTCGATAAAGCAGTAAAATATGCCCAAAAACACGGTGTTTTGTTGGTACATGCTGCTGGTAATGATGCTTCCAATAATGACCTAGGCGGCAACTTCCCTAATGACAATTACCGCAAACACGGTTTTCTAGGTCTTGGGGCAAAGACTTGCGGTACATGGATGGAAATTGGCGCTTTGTCTTATGAAAAAGGAGAAGATGCAGTCGCTACATTTTCTAACTATGGAAAAAAGAATGTAGATATTTTTGCACCAGGTGTGGCGATTTATTCGACGACTCCTGATGGTGGATATGGGGACGCTTCTGGGACGAGTATGGCTTCTCCTGCGGCAGCAGGTGCAGCGGCTTTGTTGTTGTCTTACTATCCTGACCTTTCGGCAAAGCAGTTGAAAGAAATTTTGGAAGCTTCAGGTCCACGACAAAATTATAGCGTGAAGCAACCTGGCTCCGAAGAGTTAGTGCCTTTTAGTAGCTTGTGCAAAACAGGCGCAACCGTTAATGTATATAAAGCATTGAAAATGGCTGCAGGGATGAAAGGTAAGCGCAAAGCGAAGCATAAGTTTTAATTGTCGGAATTTATATAAGTAGCTTAGAAATGCTCATCTCTATCTAGGGATGGGCATTTTTTTGTAAAAAGCAACTATTTAGGTGCCCGAATATTAGGAGCCTAAAAGTTACCTAAAAATAAGTAAATTTGTGCCATGAAAACCTATGAAGTAAAGAAGATTGAAGCGTATTTGCCGATTATTCAGGAGTTATTGGATAGCTGTCCTAGGCGCGTGTTTTTGTTGGAAGGCGAGCTAGGGGCAGGCAAGACCACTTTCGTGAAAACAGTTTGTAAGCATCTAGGCGTAGAAGAAATGGTCGATAGCCCGACTTTTTCCATCGTCAACAAGTATGAGTACTCCCTTGCGGGAAAAAATAAATCCATCTATCATCTTGATTTGTATCGGATCGCTTCCCCCGAAGAAGCCCTTGATTTGGGTATTTATGAGATTCTGGACAGTGGGGATTGGGTGTTTATTGAATGGCCTGAAGTCATTGAGCCGCTTTTGGATGGGGATGAATGCAAAATAAATATCGTTGAGATTGAAAATTCCGCCCGAAAATTAGTACTTTTGTAAGAGCTTGGAGCTACCAAGCTATAAAAACTAGATTTCAAGCATTATGGGTGATCAAAAAGGGAAGGTAGATATTCCGATGCATCTGTTGGAAGAGCATTTGAAGACACAACCAGAACAACTCCTTGTCCAAAAGAATAAAGGACAATTTGCCATTGGCGTACCCAATGAAGTATCTCATCAAGAAAATCGCGTAGCCCTAGTGCCACATTCGGTTGCTACATTGGTTGCGCTAGGTTATCGAGTCTTTATCGAATCAGGTGCTGGTAAAAAATCCAAAATTTCTGATTCTGCTTATGCGGATGCAGGCGCGGATGTCGTCTTTTCTGCGGAAGCAGTCTATAAAGCGGATGTAATCATCAAAGTGACCCCACCTACCCTAAAAGAAATTGAGTTTTTTAAGCCCAATCAAATTCTTATCTCCCCGCTTCATATACCCATGATTAATGCCGAGTACATCAATAAATTGAAGCAAAAACGGGTCATAGCCATCGCTATGGAATATTTGCACAATGACAAAGGCATCTTTCCTGTTGTTCGCGTGATGAGTGAAATTTCGGGTATTTTTGCCATGCATACAGCGGCTGAATTGCTCACTAATTTTCATGGGGGGAATGGTATTTTACTCGGTGGTATAGCAGGGGTGGCACCTGCCAAGGTCGTGATTTTGGGGGCAGGTGTAGTGGCAGAGTTTGCGACACGGACAGCTTTGGGACTCGGTGCAGAAGTTCGTATTTTTGATGATAATATAGATAAGTTAGTGCGGTTGCAAAATAACATTGGAAAGCAGTTGTTTACTTCGGTACTAGACCCTATAAGTTTGAAAAAACAGCTACTAGAAGCAGATGTCGCCATCGGGGCACTGCATTCTGACTCCGGGCGAGCGCCTATGGTTATTTCGGAAGATTTGGTGACGCAGATGAAGGCAGGATCGGTGATTGTGGATGTGAGTATTGATCAAGGCGGCTGTTTTGAAACATCCGAAGTGACGACCCACAAAAATCCAACTTTCATCAAGCACGATGTCATACATTATTGTGTGCCCAATATTCCTTCAATGGTTTCCCAAACGGCCTCCATGGCCATCAGCAATATTTTGACAAGTATCATGAAACGAGCGTCTAACCATGGCGGATTAGAGCAAATGTTGTTTTCGGATACAGGCTTGCGCAATGGCGTTTATACCTTCAAAGGAAGTCTGACGAATGAATACCTTGGGCGTAGATTTGGTATAAAGACGATTAATTTGGATCTTTTGTTGACTTCGGGGTACTGAGCCTTTAATGAGTTGAGAAGTTGAGTCGCTTCGCTGGTTGAGTCGCTTGTCCTACGGACTTCGCTGGTTGAGCCGTTCGCTTAGCTCTCTGGTTGAGTCACTCGCTTTGCTCGTTGGTTGAGACGCTTCGCTGGT
>CAMZKG010000189.1 GCA_947311105.1 uncultured Saprospiraceae bacterium | reverse complement strand
GTGTAAACGGGTATAACGGTGTAAACGGGTATAACGGTGTAAACGGGTATAACGGTGTAAACGGTAGCGGAGTGGGCGGGTTTCATGATAAGAAACAAAATGAAAATTTGTGGAGCCGAGAGAAAACCATTACCTTGCGCTTTGTTATACAAAGTGCTTTTGTCAAATATCAAAAAAATGAAAGAGAAATACTTAGATGACTTGCAAGAAATTCGCTCTATCATGGAGCGTTCCACGAGATTTTTATCGTTTAGTGGCAAGGCAGGTATTGCGGCAGGATTATTTGCATTGATAGGAGCTTACGTTGCTTATCAACAAATCTACTTCTCTGATACCATCATCTATGATTCATTGGAGAGCCGGGCATATACATCACATGTGTTTAGGCTTCTTGCGATAGCGATCACGGTATTAATCTTGTCTATCGGCTCGAGTATTTGGTTTAGTTGGCAAAAAGCCAAGAACGCTGGTAAGAAACTTTGGTCGCCTGCATCCAAAAAGTTAGTTTTTCATGCGATTGTGCCTTTGATTACAGGAGGGGTTTTAATTCTAATCTTACTAAATCGCGGATATTTAGGTGCTGTTGCTGGAGTCAGTTTAATTTTTTATGGACTGGCATTATTTCAGGCGGGCAATTTTACCTTTAGCGATATAAAGTTTTTGGGTATCATCGAGATTATTATAGGACTACTTGCTGTCGCCAATCCAGGTTATGGTCTTTACTTTTGGGCTTTGGGATTTGGGGTACTACATATTGTCTATGGTACTATTATGCACTTCAAATACGATAGAAAATAAAAATTTGAAAAATTTCTCCATATACGATCTAGATAAGGCCTTTGAAAGCCGCGTAAGACTGGGTATTATGTCCGCCTTAATGGTAGAGCCCTCCTTAGACTTTAAGCAGCTTAAAGCTTTGCTTGGTGTGACTGACGGCAATTTGGCGACTCACTTAAAGGCTTTGGAGAAGAAGCAATATATACTAGTTACTAAGAAATTCATCGGGCGCAAGCCCAATACTAGTTATAGCTTGACAAAAGAAGGACGTACTGCCTTTGAAAATCATTTGACAGCTTTGGAAAAGTTGTTGGGAAGGTAAGCTGTGGCACGTCGATCCGAACGACCATCTAGCAATCAGGTTTCTAGTTGCTGGTTGTGCGGAATGTCGAGCCGAACGGCCGTTCGGGTGTCTAGCAATCGCATTCTAAAAGCAAGCTACTGCTTGGCTGTATATATGGACTTTTGACTTTAGCGGACGAAATTCAATTTTAGTGCTCCACTTTTTTATCTACTTCAGTGCGCTCTGCTTCGCGGATACCGTCTTTAAGCTCGCTTTCAATATTACTCTTGGCATTATTGAACTCGCGAATACCTTTACCAAGACCACGCATCAATTCGGGAATCTTCTTACCACCAAATAATAGCAGAATAATGACCATGATAATAATCAATTCTTGACCTCCTGGCAAAAATAAGAAAATGCTCGCTGTATGTGTCATATCTTTTGGTTTTATGAACCGAAAAAGAAGTTTTCTCTCTTTGTAGATAACTTTAATACAAAGTTACAGGATTTTAACGACTAGGGACGGTTTTTAGTGTTTTTTTTATTTTGCTCCTTTATTTACTCAAGTTTCTGTACTTAATGATTTAAGTTTCGGTAGGTAAGTTTAACGGTATTGGGCATTTTGATTTCCCAGATGGCACAATGGCCGCCAAAGAGTCGCAAAATTCCCTATGCGTTATCATAACCCCTTCCTGTTCCCCTTAGAAGTGGGAATGAATAGTGAATTTTGCTTAGAGATTTTTGTTCAATTGCGCAATCGTGCAATTGTTCAGCTGATTGCTAGATGGAATTATGGGAGCCTTTTACCCTGAATTGGCTCTACGGCGATACTCGCTGCGCTCGTCTCTACAGCTTGCAAATAAATTTGCAAGACCACTCGTTTAACAGCCCGACTCGAAGTGATGAGCAAATTTTCATTTTGTTACCATTCGGTTACCCTTAAGAAAGGGAAACCTATGGAAGGGTCTCATGAAAAGAAACAAAATGAAAATTTGCGGTAGTGAAGCATAGAGCGACATAACAATTTACAAAAAAAGCCAAATACACCCCAAAAGGCATATTTGGCTCCTATCCAGATTTAATCTGTTCTTATTCTATCGTTTTCACAAATTGCCCCGACAATGGCGATAAATTATCCCCTTCTAAGCGGATATAATAAGAGCCATTGCCTAGTCCTGTTAAATCTACCAGGTGGCTTACTCCTGTTGTATCTACTTGATAGCTAGCGACTAGCTCACCTGTATTGCTGCTATAAATCAACAATCGGCTATAACCCGTCAAATCCCAATTAAACGTCGTCCAGCCAGTGGTTGGATTGGGGCTGGCGGAGACCAAGTGGGGCTGGGCAGTACTGGTGGTATGCTTATCGCCAACTTCTACCCCTGGCGGGTAGGTTTTGAAGTAGATGATGGTGTCTAAAACACCCACTAATGGTATCGTCGGACCACCTTCCAAGTTGGGTATTATCGGATAGCGTCTGCCCCAACGCCAACTACATGGATCCGATAGATACACATACACTTTGTACTGCTTTTCCGGTAACAAGTCTTTTATTGTTGCGGTTACTTCTTCACTTCCTTCATAAAGGATGGCTTTTTGATACTTCGCCGATCTGAAGTCTAGCTCTTGCCCATTATCTTCTTGATAAAGCATGTGGTAAACGGGCTTGTAGCCGGCACTTGGATCATTAGGTAGATTGGCTATAGGCGCCATCCTAAACTTGGCCGATGTCCCATCTTCCGATGTGGTAATGCCTACACGCCTAAATCCTTTATCTGGGTCAGCATCACCTGGAGGCTCGTGTACAGTTGGACATGCCCTCGCTTCTCCACAAAAACTAAGTCGCGCCAGTGACATTTGTGCACCTTGATACCTAGTCAACCTAATTCTTGATATTGCATAATTGGCTGGGAAGCCTTCACTCAGATACACCCAATTCATCCACCCATTAGGTGCGATAGTTACGTCATGATACCATCCTTTATCTGGGCCTGGAGTACCAAATTCTTCCGTTGCAGGACAACCACACAATTCGTACTCCACGGTAATATATCCGTTTCCTGTGGTATGTAAGAAGCTCAAAGAATTTAGGATAATACCCGAACTAAACTCAATAATCATTTGCGGATTATTGACGCCATCCCCTGGCCATTCCCAGATTTTGTTATTCTTCTGCTCGTATCGGTCATCTATGCCATTACCATCGTCATCAATTTTGCCAGGATCCGTTCCAGGTATACCATCATCATCCGCATCATGACCATTTTGAATCCCATCTTGATCTTCATCATTAATGTATTTCATCTTATCTGCATCCCATACTGCGTCATGACAATCATCCATACCATCATCATCATTATCTCCTACATTACAATCCGGCACAACAGCTTCTTCATAATTAGCACAGTCCATCCCTAGATAGGTAAACGCATCCAAGCCATCATCAGCACCACTACCAACACTCGCCGTAAAATGTAAACCAGATGGTGCTGGGCCATAACCATCCCAGTACGGTATCTGACACAAACCGTCTTCTGGCATCGTAATTTTTTCAGTGCTACACTCGTGAATCGAGCCATCCGCCCACCTCATTAGAAAGATGACGTAGTAGCTTTCGCCTGCCTTTAGGTGACCAATTCCGTGCTTACGGATGTCATACTTGTAATCTCTTGCTTGTAGCTTGTAAGCTTCGTTTTCTATTTGCAAGACAGCTCTCTCGTTCCCTTGTGCATCAACTACCATTTTTGCGCTATTGGCATTCACCACATAGATATCCACTTTCTTTGGCTCACCTTGCATATACGCCCACCGTAAGGTAAACGATGAACAACCTTGGTCTTCTATGACGAAGTCCGGACATGCCGTGTGCTCTGTCTCCTCTTCCGCTACATTCAATACTACGTACATCGGGGTCTCTGTGATGGGAACGCTATTCAAAGTGCAAAAGCTAAATTTATTATCAGATACCGTAAAACTCCTATGAAAACCGT
>CAMZKG010000188.1 GCA_947311105.1 uncultured Saprospiraceae bacterium | reverse complement strand
CCGAAGGCAAATTGAACGCCGAAGGCAAATGAACGCCAAAGGCAATTAAACGCCAAAGGCAAATTGAACGCCGAAGGCAAATGAACGCCGCAGGCAAATCAAACGCCGAAGGCAATTGAACGCCAAAGGCAAATTGAACGCCGCAGGCAAATTAAACGCCGAAGGCAAAATACTATCCTGTCAACACCAAAATTCACGTAAGGTTTTCCTACATCCAATTGCGTTGATCGGTCTCTACCACCTTCAATACAAAATCTCGGATTATACGGGCTGTTTCTAGCGGAATGTACGGGATGTTTAAATTGCCTGCAGCCGTGAACAAGACTATAGAAGCTAGGTCTTTGCGCCGCTGAAAAGGGCTTTGGCTGAGCTGAACCCCTTGGATTTTATAGATTTGCATCAATTCATTCTCATCCCCAAAGTGCCCACCTTTAATGTGTATCACATCATCGTTGATGCCTATTCGTTTTTTACGAAAGTATAAATAACTACTAAGGTACAAAAAAAGCCAGCCCCCAATCATTATCCCAAACATCGGATGAAATGGGTAGTATGTCGCCACTCCAATCGTCAGCAATAGCAAAAGGGTAATGATGACCATTCGACGGATAAACCACCATTGGGAAATGGACGTGTAGCGCTCCATCTCATAGTCAACATCTTTAAAATAGGTGTCCAGGAAGTGACGAATACGCCCTTGCGGAATACCAGCTAAAAAGATACTACTATTTTTTTGTTTGACGGTAGCCGCAGCGGCTTGTTTGATTTGCATATTATAGATTCCAGGAAGCTTGCGCAAAAGATTATCTTCCCACTTGACAATTTGAATTTTTTCGTCTTTGATGGTGATTTGGCGCTTAGTGAGTAGTCCATAAGAAACGCTAAATCCATCTTCTTGCCGATACAAGGATAAATCAAAAAAACGGATGATGCTCATTATCAACGAAATCAGCATGGAAGCTAACGCATAAATGATGACTAGCATCCCAATGATGAATAAACTTAGCTGATAGATTCTTTCAGGCTCGGCATATTCTGATGCGAGTTCGTCTAGTTCAATCCCCCCACTGTGAAGTAAATCGCGTAGCCAAAAATATAGGGCAAAAGGAATAAGCCCGGACTTAATGTGATTTTGCGTAAGCCCAACCTTGACCAACTCCCCAAAGGATAATTGGAAGAGCTTTTTTTCGGTAGGGGCTGGGCGTGTAGGTTCTTCTTCGGTTGCTATATGGGGATTTGATTCCAAAATGATTTGCCGTAAGGCGTTTGCTTTTTGGATGGGTATCGCACGCAAATCAAATTCAATTTTTGATGAGCCGGCCGTATCTACTTCGAGTTCGACGACGGATAGCATTTGGTGCAGGATGGTTTGCTTGAAGTTAATGGACTGTATGCGTTCAAAGGGGATGTTGAGCTTGGTTGTTTTGAAAACGCCTTTGTGTATAATTAATTCATTGTCAATGATTTGGAACGTGTATTTGTAAAAATAGATAATCCCCAAAATAGCAACAAAAACAATAAAAATCCCAAAAGTCAAAAGTAATACCCAGGTTTTTCCTGAGCCAAAAAGCACGCCCGCTAATACAGGAAGAAGGCGTTTTATCCAGTTTTTATACAGATGGTAAATGATGATGAAGATAGCCGCATTGGACTGTCGGGCAGGTTGGGAAAAATCAATTTTCAGCATCTCGTCCAGCTTTCTGAGTGACAAAGTTTTCTAGCCTCCTAGCGGTTTGCGTATCCAGCGCAGGAATAGAAAGGTCGCTTTTACTCCCCCCAGCTGTATATAACTTTAGCTTTGAAAATCCAAAAAATCGAGTGATTGGCCCTTGAGAGACTTCGCTATGTTGGACGCGCACAAAGGGGATGACTGTTTCTTCTTGCCACCAAATCCCTTCTTTAAATACGATGTCGTATTCTCGTAGTTGATAGCCCTTGCGGGAAAAAGCTTTGGGTCTAAACCAAAAAAGAAATCCCAAAAACAAGATGATTCCTATCAATATTAGCCAAATCGTATAGCCATTTTCCGAAAGGGCATCTGTAAAATATAAGACAAGCCAAATAGCTAGAAAAATAAAGGACAGAATAGCGTTTTTGATAAAGATGACTTTTTGGTAGCCTGCCGCTAATTGGGTGAAATCATCTTGATGAACCGTGGGTAATTGGCTGACGTCTATCGAAGTGTTGGAAAAAATCATATTTTTTTAGTTAGAGCAGAAAAAAATCCGTTTGTGACAAATATCAGGAGATAATGCTATTTACCTTTGCTTTTGTTATTTGTCGAGCCATTTTGAAAGGAATGCGAAAGATACAAATAAGTCAAAAATTGACCAAATTAAAGCGACATGTAAAAACTATAATCCCATATTTGCCGTTTGGTAAACTGAAAACAGTCAAAAGATGCGTCCAATAATTTTATTTTTCCTAATTGTCCTTTTCTTTAGTTCTTGCGAAAGAGAATTTACTCCAGAGATAAGTAGTGCTCCGCCCGAATTGGTGGTGGAAGGCTACATCGAAGCGGGGCAAAATCCGATTCCTGCGTATGTGATTTTGACAAAAAGTAAACCATTTTTTGGGGAGTTGGATAGCACTTCTTTTGCCGACTTGTATGTGCATGATGCCGAAGTGACGGTTACATCCAATGACACGATATACCCGTTGACGGAGATATGTTTGCAAGATTTGACACCTACTCAAAAGGCGTTTGTGAAGCAATTTTTGGGGATAGAGCCGGATTCTATCAAAGCGAATATTTGTATGTATTTGGACATGACGTTTCAGTTGCAAGGGCATTCGGGTGGGCAGTACGACCTAAAAATTGTATCGGAAGGCAAGACCCATGAAGCGACGACGACGATACCACGCATGGTGCCTTTGGATTCTATTAATTTTAAGGAGTTGCCAGGCGAACAATTTCAAGACTATCGGGAGTTGCATGCTTATATGCACGATTTGGGAGACGCCAAGGATTATTGGCGATATTTTACAAGTATCAATGACAGTAGTTATGTGACGGCTTCTTTTTCGATATATGATGATGGGTTTATTAGTGGTCAAAAGTTGGAGTTTGTGATGAATAATGGGCAAGAACTAGCCGAAGGAGAAGATCCTTTTGCTTATGGTTTGTTTAAGTTGGGGGATACGCTTTCGCTAAAATGGACAACCATTGATGAAGCGCACCATAAGTTTAGAAAAACGGCTGAATTTAGCAAGGCACAAGGTCCTTTTTCGTCGTATGTCCGTATCAAAGGTAATGTCTCCGATGCGCTAGGTGTGTGGGGCGGATATAATGTGCAGTATCTCAAAAAAATCGTTCAATAATATGAAAAAAATCAGCTTTCTTTTCCTTTTTAGTGTCGTCTTGTTTGCTTGTTCGGGCACTAGTCAAAAAAGTAGCTTCCAGACACAATCAGCACTTACTACGAGTGCAGACACTATTGCGCCCATCAAAAAATCGGATGATGAATGGAAGTCCGAATTGTCAGCAGAAACTTATTGGGTGATGCGAGAGCGTGGGACGGAGCGCCCCTTTACAGGGAAATGGTTGACGAATAAGAAAGATGGTCAGTATGTTTGTGCGGCTTGTGGCTATCCACTGTTTAGCTCCGAAGCAAAATATGACACGGAATGCGGTTGGCCTAGCTTTTACGAAAGTCTCGATAAATCTCACGTCAAAGAAATCGTTGATAATAGCCACGGAATGCACCGCATAGAGATACGTTGTGCACGCTGTGACGGTCACCTAGGGCATATTTTTAATGACGGGCCTAGACCTACGGGGATGCGGTATTGTATCAATTCGGTATCACTGGATTTTGTGCCTGCAAAGAAAGATTCTATGGACAAAAAATGAACCTACTCCGAAAAGTCTGATTTTGTTTGTTCAATTGTTCAATCGTGCAATTGTTCAATTGAAACCAACCAGAAATCTTTGTTTAAATTAACGCTCATAGAATAAATGGTTCGGTTATTTTTTTTGCAAAAACGTAGTAATAAACACTAGGTTTTTACTATTTAATGCCAATGATGTTTTTAGCTGAGTTGCGTAAAATAGAAGTTATTGCCTGAAGCAAAGTTTGAAAAAAATGTACCTAAAACCCCGTAGGGGTTTCCCTGCTTAGCCCATAGCGAAGCTATGGGCTAAAGAAGGTTTGTGGTGTAAATACGGAGGCGTAGCGGGTCACGGTGAAGACTTCTGACGCAGAGTAAGGTGAAATT
>CAMZKG010000187.1 GCA_947311105.1 uncultured Saprospiraceae bacterium | reverse complement strand
TTTAGCCAATTACCTAAACCCATTAAATCTAAAGCTATGACACTTTACGACAGTATTCTCAAAAAAGGCGAACAGAAAGGAAGACAGGAAGGAAGACAGGAAGGAAGACAAGAAGGAAGACAGGAAGGATTTCATTACACTTTAGAAATCATCGAAATGTTAAAAAACAATGAAGAGCCTAAAGAAATCGCTCGCAAATTTAATATTAACATGGAGTTTGTTCTAAAGCTAAAAAAAGAAATTGACTAATAGCTTTCTTTTCTTAGCCCTAAACCCATAAAAACTAGGCTTAATTACTTGATATTGGACAAACAATTCTAACTATCCCGTCCTATTTCTTATATTTGTGACTCAAAAAAAACAGTCATGCAAAAATCAACTCTCCTACTCTTCGTACTCTCCATATCTTTGCTCTCTTGCAAAAAAGATGTAACTACTGATTTCGCCACCCTTTCGGGAAAAATAACCAATCACTTTGGGAAAGATGGACGACTTGCGGTAAGTGACGGCTATAACAAAAAGATAAAAATAGCTCCCGATGGTAGCTTCTCTGACACTTTTCATCTATCCGATGAAGGAGCTGTCATGTTTTTCAGTGATGGCAATGAAACCACCGAAATATTCATGAAAAATGGTTACAACCTAAACCTAAGCTTAAATACAGATGAATTTGACGAAACCATCAAATATACTGGAGTAGGCGCTGAAAATAATAACTATCTAGCTCAACGTGCACTGTTAAAGGAAGAATTGCTTTATGACAGTGACCTTTTTGATCTAGAAGAAGATGATTTGAATACGAATATTGACATTGTGGTTACCAAACTCAAGACTTTTTTGGCCGACAGTAAAAACCTAGATTCAATCCTTATTGCTCATGAAAAAGCTGAAATAGAAAGCCTAAAGCCAAGTATTTTGGCACAGTACAAAGAAATAAAAGAGCAAAAGGAAGCCAATCTAAAAATGCTTCACAAGCCTTCTCCGACTTTTGAAAACTATGAAAACTACAACGGCGGCACCACTTCGCTCAAAGAATTAAAAGGAAAATTCGTATATATCGACGTATGGGCAACATGGTGTGGTCCTTGCAAAGCCGAAATCCCCTTCCTAAAAACTTTGGAAGAGAAATACCATGACAAAAATATTGAGTTTGTGAGTATTTCTGTTGACTCGAAGAAAGAGCATGACGCTTGGAGAAAAATGATACAAGACAAAGCCATGGGCGGAACCCAATTATTTGCCGACAAATCTTGGAAATCTGATTTTGCGAAAGCCTACCGTATCAATAGCATCCCAAAATTCATCTTACTTGACCCCAAAGGCAATGTCCTCGATGCTGACATGTCTAGACCTTCTCAAGCCATTACGGTGGAGACCCTAGATAAATTGCTCTAAAAATTTCTATGCTATTACCAACAAATTCTTGTACCTTTGAGCAATGATTTTTAACGTACACGAAAAGGAAAAAGAGATTTTAGCGACGATAAGTCAAGCAGGGCGAGAGCTAAATTTTCCCGTATATATTGTTGGTGGAATTGTTAGAGACCGTTTTTTGGGTAGGCCTTCCACAGATATAGATATTGTCTGCCTGGGCAGTGGCATCAGTCTTGCCAAAAAGGTGCAAAGCTTGCTCCCCGGCAAGCCAAAAATAGCCATTTATCAACGATTTGGCACAGCTATGATCCGAACTACATCTGGCATCGAATTAGAGTTTGTAGGTGCTCGCAAAGAGTCTTACCGATCGGATTCGCGGAAGCCTACCGTCGAAAATGGAACTATTGAAGATGACCAAAATCGAAGAGATTTTACCATTAATGCTATGGCGGTAAGCCTTAATCAAGAGAATTTTGGAGAGTTGATCGACCCTTTCAACGGACTGGAACACCTTCAACAAAAAATCTTAGTCACTCCGTTGGAACCTGGCAAAACCTTTAGTGACGACCCACTTCGCATGATGCGTGCTATTCGGTTTTCGACCCAATTGGGCTTTACCATAGAAGACAAAACCTTTAAAGCTATTGGCCAATTCAAAAATAGAATCAACATCGTGTCACAAGAGCGAATCACCATAGAGATTCAAAAAATAATGGCTTCACCTAAACCTTCTGTAGGTTGGATTCTTCTGTTCAAATCTGGTCTTTTAGAGATTATCTTTCCAGAATTATATGCCATGCAAGGGGTTTCTATCAAAAATAATGTCGGACACAAAGATAATTTTTATCACACCGTTCAAGTTTTGGATAACCTGGCGGCAAAATCAGATAACATTTGGTTGAGATGGGCTGCCCTGCTCCATGATATCGGTAAACCCATCACCAAACGATGGTCGGATGAAGCTGGATGGACGTTTCATGGGCATGAAGCCATCGGAGCTAATATGGTCAAACGTATTTTCAAACGACTAAAGCTACCTTTGGGCAGCGAAATGAAATATGTGAGACATCTCGTGCGATTACACCAACGACCCATAGCTCTTACCAATAAAGAAATCTCCGAATCTGCTATCCGACGAATTATCTTTGAAGCTGGTGACAGCTTGGATGATTTAATGGATCTTTGCGAAAGCGACATCACTTCCAAAAGCAAAGAAAAAGTACAACGCTACTTACGTAATTATGCCATCTTGCGCAAAAAATTTAAAGAAGTTGAACAACGGGATCAAATCCGTAATTGGCAGCCACCCATTGATGGTGCAGAAATCATGTCCACATTCAACATCCCCCCTGGACGGGTCGTGGGTTTAATCAAAGACCATATCCGTGAAGCCATCTTAGACGGAGTTATCCCTAATGATGAAGAAGCTGCTAGGCAATTGATGTTTGCGAAAGCTAAAGAACTTGGGTTAGAATAGTTTTTGCCTTTATTTGCCTGCGGCGTTTTATTTGCCTGCGGCGCTCATTTGCCTTTGGACGTCATATTTCAGTTGAACGATTGAGCCCACTCCGAAAAAGCAATGTCCTTTTTAATTT
>CAMZKG010000186.1 GCA_947311105.1 uncultured Saprospiraceae bacterium | reverse complement strand
TAAACCTTAGCTATTAGGGCCTTGCCCGTGGCGATACTCGCTTCGCTTGTCTCTACATCTTGCAAATTAATTTGCAAGACCACTCGTTTAACTTGCCCGCCCCACATCCTCGAGCAGATTTTCTTAAACCTTAGCTGTATTGTTCAATCGTGCAAGCGTTCAAATGATAGGCAGATGGAGTGGTTTCTTAAACCTTAGCGTATTATTGCCTTAGCAAAAAGAAATTTTAATTGGCGGGTCACTTTTGGCAGCCTTTCATTGCCAGGCTTGCCCAATTTAGCCCATAGCAAAGCTACAGGGTAAGCAAAAAATCACTACTTTTGCAAAAAAGAACTCAATGGCCTTTAAATCTGGATTTGTCAACATCGTCGGAAAGCCCAATGCAGGGAAATCGACCCTCATGAATGCACTCGTGGGTGAACGTATGGCAATCATCACCCACAAACCACAAACAACCCGCCACCGTATCATCGGTATCGTCTCCGAAGATGATTATCAAATCGTCTATTCGGATACCCCAGGATATGTGGAAGAGCCTTCTTATAAGATGCACGAAGTGATGAATTCTTATGTAGAATCCACCCTAGAAGATGCGGATTTGATGTTGTTTGTGATGGATGTATCGGATACTTATGAAAAAGATGATGCCATTTTAGAAATTTTAAACAAATCCGATGTGCCTGTTTTCTTGATATTCAATAAAGTGGACTTGATGGAACAAGACCCTTTGATGGAGTTGATGGATGAATGGGCCAAACTCGTTGATGCTAAGGAAGTTATACCTATTTCAGCTGCGGATAATTTGGGTATTGACTTCTTGAAAAGTAGGATTGTGGCTATTTTGCCGGAAGGCGAACCCTTCTATCCGCCTGATCAATTGACAGACCGCCCAGAGCGATTTTTCGTTTCCGAAATCATCAGAGAGAAGATATTACTCCAATATGGAAAGGAAGTGCCGTACTCTTGTGATGTGAATGTGGAAGAATTTATAGAGACCCAAACCAAAAAAGGTGCACCGCTGATACGAATTCGAGCAACGATATTTGTCGAAAGAAAAAGTCAAGTGTCTATACTTATTGGCAAAGGTGGTGCTGCCATCAAAAAAATGGGTACCGCCGCTCGTAAAGACTTAGAAATTTGGTTAGATTCCAAAGTGTTTTTGGATATGACCGTCAAAGTCAAAGAAAAATGGCGCTCCGATACGCGCACTTTGAAGTTTTTGGGCTACTAATGTACTTAAAATTTCATTCAAGTAGTGCCACCCAATGCCCTAACCTGCCCTAACCACCTAATACCCTAAATATGACAGATTTCGATTTTTCTCAAACCAATGCTGACCATATCATCACCCACCATGTGGGCAATCCTTCTAATGATGAAGCTTTAGTTTTGTCGGAAGACGCGACAGAAGTGAGCGAAGAGACCTTGGATTATTTGCTGGAGTATTTTTTATCTCCTTTTAAGCCACAAGATTTCATGAGTTTTACGCATCCTGTGGAGCTCCAAATGAATGAAGTGTATCAAATTGTAAGAGATATTTTTGCGCAAGCAGATGCTTTTGTAGAAAATTCGCAAGCACTGGCAAAGCTACTTTATGATCGTTCTTCTCATCCAAATATCAAATCGGGCGAGCTCAATGTTGTGCATCTATCTAATATTATTTATGCTGGCGAAGTAGTCGATGCCGTGGGGATATTTAAGTCGGAAGAAGACATGGCATTTCTGAAAATGAAATATCAAGAGACTGGATTTAAGATAGACCATGATTTTGGGTTTTATTTGAAAGGGATTGATAAGGCATGTATTGTATTTGATGTGGATGAGTCTGAAGGTTATTCTGTATTGGTGGTCGATCATACTAATAAGAATAAGGATGCCCAATATTGGATTGATGACTTTTTGCAGTTGACGCCAAGGAGTGATGCCTATAACCACACCAAAGATTTTTTAAATGTAGCTAAAGAGTTCGTTACCAAGCAGTTACCCGAAGAATATGAAGTGAGTAAGACGGATAAAATTGATTTGTTAAATCGTACTTTGGACTACTTTAAGACTAATGACTCTTTCGAGAAAAGCGATTTTGTCGATGATGTTTTTCAGGATCAATCGATGATAGAGTCGTTTAGTGTGTATGAAGCATCTTATCGGGATGATGCTGGGGTGGCGGTGCAGCATGAGTTTCCCATCTCGCCTGAAGCCGTAAAAAAGCAGGCAAAAATATTTAAAAGTGTGCTCAAGCTAGATAAAAATTTTTCTATCTATATTCATGGGGACAAAAACTTGATAGAGCAAGGGGTGGAGCCAGATGGTCGAAAATTTTATAAGATTTATTATGAGAAGGAAAAGTGAGTATTTGGGGAGAAAGAATACATTATTAATGCTTCCCTTTATTTCCCGTACCTTTGCATTTAATTAAAACGAAACATGAGTAGCATAATAGCCATAGTAGGACGTCCAAACGTCGGTAAATCAACACTTTACAACCGTTTACTAGGACAAAAGGATGCCATTATTGATGATTTTTCGGGGGTGACTCGGGATCGTAAATATGGACTGAGTGAATGGAATGGTAAAGAATTTACGGTGGTGGACACTGGTGGCTTTGTCGAAGGCTCGGATGATGTATTTGAAGCGGCCATTCGCTCGCAGGTATTGATTGCCATTGATGAAGCAGACATTATCGTTTTTATGGTGGATACCACAACGGGGATTACTGACTTAGATGACGAAATTGCCCACATGTTGCGCCGAGTGAAAAAACCGATTTTTTTGGTAGTCAACAAAGTGGAGAATTTGGAACGGATGCTATCCGCTAATGAGTTTTGGGCATTGGGTTTTGAAAATACTTTCTTTATTTCTTCTTTGACGGGCTCGGGAACGGGGGATTTGCTGGATGCGGTGAGTGAGTTGGTGGTCGATGAGCCGCCCGAAAAAGTGGACATGCCGAAGTTTGCCATCTTAGGTCGCCCAAATGCTGGTAAATCTTCTCTAGTCAATGCCTTACTCGGTGAAGAGCGAAATATAGTGACAGATATTGCGGGCACAACCAGAGATTCTATTCATACGGTCTATAAGAAGTATGATATGGAATTCATGCTAATTGATACGGCTGGGATACGGAAGAAAGCTAAGGTTAAAGAAAATCTAGAGTTCTATTCTGTAATGCGTGCCATTAAGGCGCTAGAAGAAGCGGATGTGATGTTGTTGGTAGTGGATGCGACGTTAGGGGTTGAAGCGCAGGATATGAGTTTGTTTGGGGTTGCCCAAAAACGAAGCAAAGGCATCGTGATTTTGATTAATAAATGGGATTTGGTGGACAAAGAAACCAATACCGCTCGAGATTATGAAGCCATGATTAAAAAACGGATCGCACCTTTTACAGATGTGCCGATTATCTTTATCTCTGCTTTGGACAAAACACGGATTCATAAAGCATTGCAAGCGGCTCTAAAAGTATATGAAAACCGCACAAGAAAAATAACTACTAGTAAGCTGAATGATGTGATGCTAGATGCGATTGAACGTCACCCGCCACAACCTTTTCGTGGTCGGTATCCGAAGATTAAATATGTCACTCAGTTGCCTTTGTACTATCCTGCTTTTGCCTTCTTTGCCAATACCCCTAAGGATATTAAAGAAAATTATCGAAATTATCTAGAGAACCAACTCCGAGAAAATTGGGATTTTTCGGGAGTGCCCATTAGTATTTTTATTCGGAAAAAGTAAACGGTTTGAGAAACCTTGCCTAGCAAAACGGTTTGAGAAACCTTGCCTAGCAAAATATAGAACGATAAAAATGCCAAGCGAAGAAGATTAAAACGGTGGTTTCTTAAACCTTACCAATTTTTTGAAACCCTTTGCCTTCTCCGTGGCGATACTCGCTGCGCTCGTCTCTACATCTTGCAAATAAATTTGCAAGACCACTCGTTTAACAAGCTTGGCTCGTAGCCAGAAGCAAATTATGTTCGGTTTGAGAAACCTTGCCTAGCAAAATATAGAACGATAAAAATGCCAAGCGAAGAAGAAGAAAACGATGGTTTCTTAAACCTTACCAATTTTTTCTTTTCATTTAATAAGTAAAACCTATTGACTAAAAAGAACTCTTTTTAGTCAATAGGTTTTAAGTGATTACTCCTTAACTAATTGAATAGTAGAAGTCTGTGCATCTTCTGTAATCCGAACCCAATAGACGCCATGGGGTAGGGATTTAATATTCACCACATTGCTTTTTTGCGCAAGCGACTGGACTAACTGTCCGATATGGTTATAGACATTAATCTGACGCAAAACTTCTTTTTTGCTATCAATATGTATCTCGTCATGTGCGGGATTTGGATAGATAGAAATCTCGTCTCTGTTAAAATACACAGAAGCAATATTACTGTAATCAAACTTTCCGTCATAGTCTATCTGCTTGATTCTGTAGTAGTTCTGTCCCTTTAGTGGTTGGGAGTCTAGAGCTGTGAACTCTTTGCGAGTAGCCAAGTTACCGTCTGCTTTTATACTTTGTAACGTCTCAAAACGAATACCATCTGCACTACGTTCAATCTCAAATTTTTCGTTGTTGATTTGTTGAGCGACAGTCCATTTTAGTAAGACGGTATTGTCTCTTTTGATAGCAGAAAGTGGTTGAGCCCATTCTACGGCTAAAGGAGTAGCCGCAAAAATTTCAGCTATTTGCTGCTGACTTAAAGCATAATTGTAAATCCGAACATCATCCATCGCTCCGTTAAAGGAATGAGTCGTGCCATTAGATGCACCAATAAATAAATTAGCAAATGCAGTTCCAAGATGTCCATTCGCTTGTTCTCTAGCCACTTCAGTGTCGTCAATAAACAATGCTGCTTGGCGTCCATTATATGTAGCGGTTACTAATTTCCATTGATTGGTAGGTAGCGTGTTGATGGGGGATTCAAGCGTGTTGAGGGTTAAGGGAGCGTGTAGGCTCAATTTTCCATCATTGCTTACGCCAAAACGCCAGTCATTTTCTCGCCCTACAAAAACTTGCTCGGGTTCATTATTATTAATACCCGCCCATTTGACCCATGCCATGACTGTAAAGTTCATTTGAATGTCCAAATTACTATTGGCGGGTGTAGGCACGGAAATATATCGATCATCAGGCGCAAAATTCAGCGCTTCATTTGCCGCTCCAGTAGTCGATGTCGCCCCCGTTATAGTGCCATCATGATTAAAATAGGACAAATCATTGATGGAGTTATTGGTGATTTCATTGGCGTCCATATTCCAGTAGCCCATTTCTCTTCGAGGAAGAGTCACGTTGTTTTCGATGGTCTGTCCAGGGTTGTTTGCAGGATTGGTGCTATTGGCGACAAAGCCATCAACGGTATTGTTGTATTCATAGTTATCATGTACCCAGTTGCTATTGCCAGAATAATACATGAATTTGATTAAATGGGAGCCAGCGGGCATATTATTGTCATAAAAATAATTGTTAAAAACATCATTGCCAGATGGTGTGTCATCTGTATGAAAGTAAATAATCCCATCTCTGGTATCATTGCCAAAAGAATGTTGATGGTCTTGATTGACAAAAATATTATTGTGAATGGAATTGTCTTTACTAGCAATCAAAAGCCCATTGTTCACAAAAAGGTTGTCCTTAATCATTGAAGTCCCTGAGCCATTAACGATATAAGTGAGTTCCAGACCAAAATTGGCGTTACCTTCAAAAAGACAACCTTCTACCAACATATTCGTGTAGGGGTCTGTACCGGCATTTGGCTCAAAGTCAATACCCGCTTCTGGCGGTGTACCTTTGGCATTGGTAAACTCACACCCAATAATTTTAAAATTAGCACCAGAAATGACACTCATATTATTGCGAAATCCATTATCTAGCTTACAATTGTGCATCTCAAAATCTGTCATAATTGTTTGATTCTGATTATAGTGAACCACAATGTAGAGATTATCTGCTGGCGAATTAATCAAGTTCATATTCTCTAGCCTGGTCCCATCACTTGCGCCATCAATAAACAGTACATCTACACCAGAATACTCTTGGACAGGATTTCTAGTGTCACGATTTCCATCGATGGTTAGGTTGCGGAGGGTTACATTGCGGGATTCACTAAGTCGAATTCCCCAATGATCCCAGGTTAAAAGAGACCCATCTTTTACTTTGATGGTCGCTTTTGTGGTTCCAGATGAAGTGACTAGATAGGTTTTGTCAGCTGGAAATGTATTGAAGGTTAAGCCTGAGCCAATAATATACGTCTTGCCGGATGTAAATTGTAACGTGCCTCCTGCGGCTCTTAAATCCCAGATGGCATCTTGGATGGCATCGTGATCATCGGTGATGCCATCTCCTGCAGCATTATACGGTGCATCATCAACATTGATGACTTGTGCTTGCGCAAAAAAAGGCAAGAATAGACAGGTGAAAACCCAAAGTCTTAGTTTCATTTGTTTTAGTTTTTTTAGTGACTGTTAAAATAAATCCCTACTGACTAAAAAGAAGTCTTTTAGTCAGTAGGGGATTTTGTTAATTACTCCTTAACTAACTTAATAGTAGAAGTCTGTGCATCTTCTGTAATCCGAACCCAATAAACTCCATGGGGTAGGGATTTAATATTCACCACATTGCTTTTTTGCGTAAGCGACTGGACTAACTGTCCGATATGGTTATAGACATTTATCCGACGTAAAACATCTTTTTGGCTCGCAATATGTATCTCGTTATGGGCGGGATTGGGATAAATAGAAATCTCGTTTCTGTCAAAATACACCGAAGCAATATTACTGTAATCAAATTGACCATCGTAGTATATCTGCTTGATTCTGTAGTAGTTATATCCCTTTAGTGGTTGGGTGTCTATTGCTTTGAATTCTTTACGAACCGCCAAGTTACCATCTGCTTTTCTGCTTTCTATCGGCTCAAAATGAATGCCATCCGCACTACGTTCAATCTCAAATTTTTCATTGTTGATTTGTTGGGCGACTGTCCATCTTAGGCTGACAGTATTCTTTTGCTGAAAAGCTTCTAGGCGCTCCACCCACTCAACGGCCAAAGGGTTTGCTATCTCGGCAATAAAATCATAGGCTGCATCATTAATATTTGGAGCAGTCCCAAAATCTGACTTAAAACAAACTTTGTCTCCATTAGGCGATGCAACGGCCATTGGCGCCTTATCGTAACTATTATCACTACTAAAATGATGTCCAAAATGCTCAACGATACCAGAATTATCTAGTTTTACGGCAACTATTTGCCCCTTTGAATCATCTTTGGTTTGTGTAATATATGCCCACCCTGGTCGATTGATGTTTCTACAAGAAACGTGACCAGTTGCAAAAAAATCTGAATTTGTGCTAATAGTTATTTCTCCACCTTGTCCATTTAGTTTATACATATAAATACCTGATACCCCAGTTTTGAACTGCACAAAAACTTCAGCGCCATCAACAGCATAACCTAGGTCTCCGTGTCCTGCAGAATCGTCAATACGGCGTTGGTATTGCATATTGGCTCTATCATAAACTTCTAATCCATAGTGGTCAACATTATTTTGGTCTGTATAATACCCAGCAGTTTCATTCCAAGCATTAGCCCATAAAACAACCACATAATTACCAGATTGTGATACTGATACCCAATCTATATATTTTGGCGCATAATCAGTGCCGTCGTCCCATGCACCTGCAAATGTTATTGTTTTTGTTATTTGGTTGGTTTGTAAATCAAAAACAATCACATCTAAGTCATTAGTAGCACCATTTGCTTTTTTACCAACTAAAGCTACATAATGATCGTTTTTATCTATGTTTCCTTCTCCAGGACCAAGTTTTATGACTTCATAACCAGGGATATTGGCAACTATTTCGGTGACATCGGTGGAGACATTGTATTTTTTTATAGCTCCATTTTCTCTAAAACTCCAAACTATGTCAGGATCTGTATTTGACCAATAACAAGGATACATACTAGAAAATTCGCGTTCTTCTACATAAGTTGTCGCATTATATACTTTCCAAGAAGCAACTTTATATCTGGTCTGGTCTATATTCCAAACTTGGGTTTTAGAATATTCGTGGAAAGGATACCATTCCCATTGAGCTTGGTATTCAGTAACTCTTGTCATTTTTATATGGGTAGGCACAGTATTGTCGGTAATCGATTGCCCATAATCAGGCAATGCTGGCGTGTTTGGCGGTGCAATGCCTTGATATTGCCCGTCACTGGGATATTGCTGCGCATAAGATACTTGCAAAGCAAGTAAGAAGAAAAATAGGGCGTAAAACGTCTTTTTTGTCATTTTTTTTAATGTTTGAAATGAATTAAATACCTTTCGGCGAATACAAAATAGCTCATGTTTGTTGAGCTTTTTGGTTGGGTACTACTACCTTATCTATTGCTTGCTTTTGGGTTATTTAGGGGGGGGCTAATTCGCTCCAAGTGGTTTGGTGGGCGAAATAGGCACTAGCTTTTTTGTAAACCATTGATTTTTAGTCCTTTATCTTGAATTTGACTCAGGGATGAGCGTATTGTTATCTCCTTAACTACGTGCAAGTTACTACTCTTCCCCTGTATGTTGCAAGTTATTAAAATGATATAAATCACACATTAAAGGTTATTTTTATGTGTTTGGATTGAGATATTTGTTTTGCCATGTCACATGAGAATAAAATTTGTCATTTTATGACTAAGGGGGATGCTGAAAACCACCTGTTATTGGGAAAATGAGTGCAGTAGCTTTACTTTTATCTTAAAAAAAAGGGATAAAATTTAATTCAAAAAAAAATCACTTCATATCCAATTTTTTTTTTCAAAAGGAGCAAGGAGCGACAAAATTGTAAAGGGTAACCGCCACTGCGTATTTTTTGCTCAGCAAAAAAAGAAAAATCTGTGCAAATCACACCCAAGTCACGGGCGGCAGCACTATGCTCCTATGCTTCTATGTGTTTAAAAAAATGTCGTGGGCGGCAGCACTATGCTCCTATGCTTCTATGTGTTTAAAAAAATGTTGTGGGCGGCAGCACAGTCGAG
>CAMZKG010000185.1 GCA_947311105.1 uncultured Saprospiraceae bacterium | reverse complement strand
CTTCGGGCTTCGCTGGTTGAGACGCTTCGCTGGTTTAGTCGCTTCGCTGGTTTAGACGCTTGCCCTTCGGGCTTCGCTGGTTGAGTCGCTTCGCTGGTTTAGACGCTTGCCCTTCGGGCTTCGCTGGTTGAGACGCTTCGCTGGTTTAGTCGCTTCGCTGGTTTAGACGCTTGCCCTTCGGGCTTCGCTGGTTGAGACGCTTCGCTGGTTGAGACGCTTGCCCTTTGGGCTTTGCTGGTTTAGACGCTTCGCTGGTTTAGTCGTTCGCTTTGCTCACTGGTTGAGTTGCTTGCCCTTCGGGCTTCGCTGGTTGAGAAGTTGAATGCTGCCGCCCGAGACGTGCTCACCCAATACTCCCAAAG
Source organism: uncultured Saprospiraceae bacterium (assembly GCA_947311105.1). Lineage (GTDB taxonomy): Bacteria > Bacteroidota > Bacteroidia > Chitinophagales > Saprospiraceae > HyVt-613. Next base: position 4,583 of record CAMZKG010000185.1, on the reverse strand, counting down.
TGACCTAAAAGGCAAAGCCGTCCTAAATATCTTCAAATAATTATTTTTTAAGAATCCAAGCACTAGTGTGGTAGGTTTCGCTAAGGTCTTCTAAGTTGTGCTTGATGTCATAGACAGACTGATAAGGGAAAATGATGCCTACTCTCCAGTGTTTTCCTTTTTTGTCCTTGTAAGGGGCGTATCCCTGGTCAAGAAGCTTCTGAATCATTTTTCCCGCATTTCTTTTAGTAGAAAAAGTACCTGCAATGATAACGCATTCATTGGTGTTTAGGATGCGTGCTTTGGTTTCTTGGATACTGAGCTCGTCTTCTACTTCTATGGCAGGTTGAGCTTTTTCGTTGGTAGGTTTTTTTTCTTCGGTATCTATATTGGCTATTTCATCCATAAATTGAGTGGGTGAAGGCAGGATAGAAGATGGTTTTTTGTTGATGTGTATAGTCTGGGCAATGGGCGTAGGCTTGTTTTGGATATTACGCTTGACCAAGAAGTAAACATTGATAGAAATAAAAGTAAAAGCAATTACTGTTAGGAGTGTCAGCGATGTAGCACTCATTCTTCTTCGGAAGAAAGACTTTTGGGGTTGTTTCTTGGGCGCGGAGATGCTGCTTTTAGGTATTGGAGCATAATTTACATCAGGTAGGGCATAATTTTCTCTAGTAAAATTAAAAGTAGTGGGTAAAAAAGCAATCTCATCGTTTTGGTCTAGGAAAAGCTTGCCGATACCGTCAAGGTAAACTATTTCTCTTTGCTCAAGGTTTGTTTTGATGTCTCGGACAAATTGCATTATCTCCAATTCGGCTTTTTCGTCAGAATAGCCAAAATGGTTGGTTAGGACTAGCTTTAAAAGTTTGTCGTCCGGCTGGACAATAGGGATGAAAACCACTTCGCTTCCCGGTGGGTGAATCTTACCGCTTACGGGGTCAATTTTTGCAGATTGTTGCTTTAGCTCAAATGAACCAAAAGCAGGAATAGTGATGAATTCCTGTTCAAAAAGTAAATGATTTAGACTTTTTATTATCTCTGTGTTCATTGTGTGTAAGCTGTTTGTATAACAAAAGTAGAGGCAATCTCCTTAAATGTCAACGAATCATACCCTAATTTAAGTATAATTTAAATTATCAAAGCGTAAATGTACTGATTATTAGTGATTTATAGATTAGTGTTAGGTTGTTTTTCTAATTTGTCTTGTCACTTTTTATCATTTTCTTACATTACGCAAAAAAACATAATTTGTTTCTTATTAGCTTTCTGGTAGGAAACAAATTATTTTTTGGTTTTATGTGATGCTTAAACTTTTCATTTTACTTAATAGTTGCGCCTGCTTGTTGTTATTTTTCAGGGCGCATCTGCGGGAAGAAAAGAACTTCTTGGATGGAAGGCTGATTGGTCATAATCATGGCTAGGCGGTCAATGCCAATACCAATTCCTGCCGTTGGGGGCATCCCAAATTCTAAAGCTCTCAAAAAGTCTTCATCTAGCTGCATCGCTTCTTCGTCTCCACGTTTTCCAAGCTTGAGTTGGTCTTCAAAACGTGCTCTTTGGTCAATAGGGTCATTGAGTTCTGAAAAAGCGTTGGCGATTTCTTTGGAGTTACAGATAAGCTCAAAACGCTCGACTAGCCCTTCTTGACTGCGATGCTTTTTGGCCAAAGGGCTCATTTCTAGCGGATAATCTGTGATAAAGGTGGGCTGAATTAACTTTCCTTCGCAGTTTTCACCAAATATCTCATCAATCAACTTTCCTTTCCCCATACTATCATCAATAGGGACGTGCAAGTCTTTGGCTGTTTGCCGCAAGGCTGCTTCATCCATTTCTGAAATATCAATCCCTGTATATTCTTCAATCGCTTCAAACATAGTGTAACGCTTGTAGGGTGCCTTAAAGTCGATGATGTTATCCCCAACTTTGACTTTGGTGCTTCCGTGTAATGCGATGGCTACTTTTTCGAGCATTTTTTCTGTAAAGTCCATGAGCCAATAGACATCTTTATAGGCTACATAAAGCTCCATTAGGGTAAATTCGGGATTGTGAAAACGACTCATTCCTTCATTACGGAAGTCTTTCGCAAATTCAAATACACCATCAAAACCACCTACAATCAGTCGCTTTAGGTATAATTCATTGGCAATTCGCAGGTAAAGCGGCATGTCCAAGGTATTGTGATGGGTTTTGAAAGGGCGTGCTGCCGCGCCACCATACATGGGCTGGAGTATCGGAGTCTCAACTTCTAAATAACCAGCATCTTCCATATAATTACGCATAGTGCGCATCATGGTGCTTCTTTTCCGAAAGGTCTCTCTGACTTCCGGGTTGACGATTAAATCCACATATCTCTGCCGATAGCGCATTTCGGGGTCCGAAAAAGCATCATGTACATTGCCATCTTCATCGGTTTTGACGATAGGTAGAGGGCGTAGGGCTTTCGCCAAAAAAGTAAATTCTTTGACCCTTACGGAAATCTCCCCTGTTTTTGTGGTAAATACTTCTCCTTGGATGCCCACAAAATCCCCTATATCAGTATATTTCTTAAAGACTTCATTGAAGATGGAAGTATCGTCACCCACTGCAAGATTATTGCGATTGAGATATAATTGGATGCGACCAGTAGTGTCTTGTAATTCTGCGAAAGCAGCTTTGCCCATGATGCGGCGCGACATGATGCGTCCCGCTAGGCGTACATCTTGAAAATTCTCTTTTTCGGGGTCAAATTCTGCCTTAATGTCCTTGGCGAAAGCAGAGACTTTGTAGCCTTCGGAAGGGTAGGGGTTGATGCCTAATGCTTTGAGTGCTTCAAGGCTTTTTCTTCTTTCTATTTCCTGATCTGATAGTTGCATAGTACGACTAATTTTTTGAAGCGACAAAAGTACGCATAATTGATTCTTTTATTCAATTATTTGGACATAGTTTTATCTAAAAATGATTTTGCTGCTGCAAATACATTTTTGCTGCTTGGATTTGTTCCTTAAATTAAATTTTTTTTGTATATTTGCTTAGTTCGTCACCCCAAACTTTATTAAGATGATAGTAGGCGCAAACATAACAATATCCTTACGTAAAATATTGATAATCAAAGCGGTATGGAGCGTGTGTGGTTTTTGGTTTATTTTTGTTGGAGTTTTTATAGGTCTTCATTCTGTAGGCTATGCCCAGTGCCCCACGGTGGAATCCTTTTTGGTGGATGCTTGTGGGAAGGAGCGTCAAGACGAGTTTTTGGTCATCAATACGGGGGAGAATGGATTTAATATTAGTGATTTGCAGTTGGATTTTGATTCGAATAACAATAATTTTGGTCCACTAAACAATGATATTCATATCAATCACGGAAATAGTCCAAGTTTTCCTGAGCCATGTAGTTTTGTCGCAGGTGATGTTTCCTTGATTGGTGGATGTGCGAGTGTGATTGCGGTTTTGGATGGGGATTATGTACCGCCCCATTCGCTGTTGGTGGTACAATTGGGCAATACGGCATCGCATATTTATGATTTTAGTGGACTGTGTGGAGGCGGCGAGTGTATTTATGTGACCAAAAATTCATGCGATAGAGCGTCTGGCGTTTTTAGTAATTATGGAGTTGGGGAGCGGACTTTGGTTGTTTCTTGGGTCAATGGAAATGGCTGCACTCAGGTTTGTACTTATGATAGAGCGAAGTTAGATGACCAGAATGGGGCTTATTTTGCGCCAGCCCTTGCGGGAAATGAGCAATACGGTAATGCTGGTTGTGCGGTGACTCCAGTGGTTGATTTACCTTTGGCTGCTACTGCCTTTGCAGGAAATGATGTGTCTATTTGTGTGAAGGAGTCCACGGTGGTTCAGTTGAATGGAGACATAGGCGGGAGTGCGATTAGCGCGATGTGGAGTGGTGGGCTAGGCGATTTTAATAATGTGTATTTATTGGGGGCGGAGTATTATCCGAGCGATGAAGAAATTAGTCAAGGGAAAGTCTCTTTGACATTGACAACAAATATGGTCGGTAATGGAGAATGTGCGTCTGGACAGTCCACGGTAGAGATTGAATTTGATAGTTTATTAGCTGATATTCAGTTAGTTAAGGAGTTTGATGGCTATGGTTTAGCTTGTAGCGGCGACTCGAATGGAGTTATTCAGGCGCTGGTGTATGATGGGACGGCACCTTATGATTATCTTTGGAATTATGGGGAGAATAAAAGTATAAACAGTGGTCTGGGCGCGGGGGCGTATCGGGTGACGGTGGTTGATTCGGATGGTTGTTTGGGTGGTGCCGCGATTGAATTGGTGGCGCCAGAGCGTATCGAGCTGCAAATGGAGTCTTTTCCGGAAGGGTGTAATGGAGCTTTGGGCAAAGTGATGGTTGATGGGATTGATGGAGGAGTGCCGCCTTTTGATTTATTGCTTGATAGCTATCAAATTTCTCTGCAAAATGCACCATATACATACCAAAAAGAATTGGCTTCGGGGTGGCATCAAATAATTGTCATGGATAAGAACCACTGTCTGGATACAGTGGGTTTGTTTATTGAAGAAGGCTATGAATTTGACGTGGACTTAGGGCCTGACGTGATTATTCCGCAAGGAGAAGAAGTGACGGTTGCCCTAAATTATGATAG
>CAMZKG010000184.1 GCA_947311105.1 uncultured Saprospiraceae bacterium | reverse complement strand
GACTCAACCAGCGAGCAAAGCGAGCGACTCAACCAGTGAGCAAAGCGAGCGACTCAACCAGTGAGCAAAGCGAACGTCTCAACCAGTGAGCAAAGCGAACGTCTCAACCAGCGAGCAAAGCGAGCGACTCAACCAACGAGCAAAGCGAACGTCTCAACCAGCAAAGTCCGCAGGACAAGCGACTCAACTCTCAACTCCCTCAACCCGTCCAACCAAAATCAGCCGCTCCCCATCAAAGCCATACCCATTTAAGTCATAATCCCCAAAGACATCCACCACCACCAAGCCAGCTTTCGCAAACAACGCCACGAAATCATCCAAAGTATACAACCTTACCCTTTCCGAAAAAACATACTCCTTCTCCCCTTCCACTACCACTATCTTTTTATGAACATAACCAGACTCAACAGTCCTGGTAATTTTAAAAACAGTATTTTCCCGCTCAATAATTTCTTTTGGGCGCAAGCCCTTTATAACCTTCGGAGCATTCAAAAAATCTAAAACCAATAAACTTCGCTCATTCCGCAAGGCATTCTTCATATTAAGCAATACGTCTAAATGCTCTTCATCCTTCTCAAAATAGCCAAAACTAGTGAACAAATTCAGCACATAATCAAATTTTTGAGCAACATATTTTTCACGCATATCATGCACATCAAATTGCAGATGAGCATTCTCTTGGCGCTTGGCTGCCTGAATACTCTCTTGCGACAGATCTAGACCTATTACATCAAATCCTTTTTCCGCAAGGTAAATAGAATGGCGACCCTTCCCACATGCCAAATCCATAAACAAATCTCCAGACTGCGCACCAAGATAATCCACGACATTATCAATAAATCGCTGCGCTTCCGCATAATTTCTATTCTGATATAGTAGATGATACCATGACGTATCAAACCAATCCACAAACCAATCCTTGTTATTCATATCTATTTTTTTTTATAAAGCCATTAAAACAAGCCCTATAAGTTGTAAAGTTGCAAAAAAAAACCGACTTTTGTGAACGATTTGATAATCAATTAATCCCTTTGACTATCTTTTCAAAACGCTTACTCAAAACACATACGATGGCACTAAAAGAAACAGTATCTGGATTCAGGGGTACTTTTGGCAATGAACCTGGAGAAAACTTGACCCCCTACGAAATCGTCAATTATGCCGCTACCTATGGAAATTGGCTAAACAAGCAATTTACCAATCCAAAAATTGTCGTCGGGCGTGATGGGCGAATTACGGGCAAAATCGTTAGTGAACTTGCCATCAACACCCTTTTATCCATGGGAATTGATGTCATTGACCTTGGGTTTTCTACGACACCTACCGTCGAAATGGCCGTCACTCATCATGGAGCAACAGGTGGAATTATTTTTACAGCAAGCCACAATCCTAAAGAGTGGAATGCATTCAAATTCCTTAATCAAAATGGGGAATTCCTTTCGGCAAATAGCATCCAACTTCTACTTGATAATCTCCAAAAGAAAAATCATACCTTTGCTGAAGTAACCAGTTTAGGTGTACGCACGAAGATTGACAACGAACACATTTACCATATACAAAAAGTTTTAGAGGACGAGTTAGTCGATGCCGAATTAGTAAAAACAGCTAAGTTTAAAGTGGTTGTTGACACCATTAACTCAACTGGAGCTTTGGTTATCCCTGAACTTCTAGAGCAGATGGGATGTGAAGTCATTCTTCTAAACGGCAAAATAGATGGAGAATTTGCCCATAACCCAGAGCCCGTTGAAAAGAATTTGCGTGCGTTAACTAAGGCGGTCGTAAGTGAAAAGGCCAACCTAGGCATAGCTGTTGATCCTGACGTTGATCGATTGGTTTTCGTTTCCGAAAAAGGGGACTTTTTTGGTGAAGAATATACGCTAGTAGCTGTTGCCGACTATGTATTAAGCAAAAAGAAAGGTACAGTAGTCTCTAATATGTCTTCATCCTTTGCTTTAGCGGATATAGCTAAAAAATATGATTGCGAACGATTCGAATCACCAGTAGGTGAAGTTCATGTGGTCAAAAAGATGAAGGAAGTTGGAGCAGTCATCGGTGGAGAAGGTAATGGGGGGATCATTTACCCGCCTTTACACCACGGAAGAGATGCCATCATCGGCATAGCCTTATTTTTAACCTACATGGTAGAATCAGGCAGAAAAGCATCTTCTTTACGCAACTCCTACCCTTCTTACTACTTGTCCAAAAATAAAGTCACGCTTCCTCAAGAGCGCATCAACGAAGTAGTAACAAGACTTCAAGACAAGTACAAAAAATACAAAACCAATACAGATGACGGCTTAAAAATCTACTTGGATGCAGGTTGGGTTCATATCAGGGCATCTAATACAGAGCCAATCATGCGTATTATTTCAGAAAGCACTACTCCGACCGTAGCAGAGAACCTTTCGGAAAAAATCATGATGGACATTGGGGAAATGGCCTTCTAGTACGACGGGCTTTAGCCCGTCACGAAATACTATTTGCCCCCCCAAATATCCTACCTACCAAACTAGCAATCCCGATTGCTAGATACCCGAACGGCCGTTCGGCTCCACATCCCACACTCTAGACACTAACAACAAGCTTCCAGCATCCAACTTTATTCTATTTTTTTAAAATTTAACATTATTAGGCAAAATACAATAAGAATCTTCTATTTCGGAAGAGTCAGTCTCATTCATCTATATAACCAATTCAAGGTACTCCCCGCCCACAAATAAAATAATAAATTGTATAATACCGTAATCACCATATAAATCAAATATTTCTAGCCACTTCGCGCCCCACAACAGAACATTATACTGCCATAATAATATTTTGTAACAACCACCTTAACAAACTATTATTTGGAAAAGCTGCACGAACCCCTAAACATACAAGGACAAAAACACCAAAATCCAAATAATAACCTAAAAAAATTCGTTATTTATTTGTGTACAAACAAAATATAATTTACCTTTGCCATCATCAAGTAACCTAAATCTCTCAATTTCTCGCAAACATGAAGAAATACATTTCTTTTCTCCTAGGGGCTTTTCTATTGTTTAGTGCTGCTCTTGCCAATGCTATTGACCCACCAACAAAAAAACAGAAAGCTTTATCAGAATCGTTTGGCTACGAAATACCTTCTAACACTTATCGCAAGGCTGTTTACCAAAGTGATGACCGAACTAAAGTATTTATTGACTTTAGCGAAATCCCCGTAAACCTTAAGAGCATTCAAGTTTTGAACAGCCACGGAGACGTTTTTGTCAACAAATCCGTTTACGAACTACCTGTTAACAGTCTTTATGAAATTGATTTGACCAATTTCCCTGCCAATGACTTGGTTCTTGAAATTCAAACATTTACGGATTCAAGGTTTATCCAACTAGGAAGCAGAGACTAGTTTTCTCTCTCTCTTCAAAAAAAGCGATTTGCCTAAAGCAAATCGCTTTTTTTTTCATCTTGCAGAACTGTAACTCAATTGCTAGATACCCGAACGGCCGTTCGGCTCGACATCCCACGCTCTAGACACCAGTAACCTGATTGCTAGATACCCGAACGGCCGTTCGGCTCGACGTCTTGATTCTCAACACAAAAGCACCTACCTTTGCTTGCAAGCAAGCCTCATTATTTGATTACACGAAACACTACGAGCATGTTTATGAAATATGCACTGCTGATTGTATGCCTTTACCTTCCTTTTTTATCAGCAACACAGATTAATTACACCGCAAATGACCAAGTTCAAGTATATACTGGACAGTTTAGACCTGGCATCAATTTCGGCTCCTATCCTACCTATTCTGACGAAGAACTAGCAGAATTAGCTGCGGGCAACCCTATAAAGGGAATTCCTGGTGTCGGCGTTAAAGCCGCCCGACCAGGTCTGTTTGAAGCTTTCACAGAGCTTTATGGGATTGATGCTAGAGTCAACACCTACCAGTATTATGAACAATTAGGTATGAAAGAAAATACGGTCATCGTCGGTTTTCCATCCCTAGAGCATACCGACCAAACCTATTACTGCCCGACCATCCATTCCACTCTTTTCAAAAACATGTATCTAGACATCTGGGATGACGCTAATGGCACTGCCATCAACGATAGTAATTATTATGCTAAATACATCTATGACTTAGTCACCACCTACAAAGACTACGTTCGGTTTTGGGAAATCTGGAATGAACCAGGTTTTGACTATTCTGGGGCGCTTGGTCCATTACCACCTGGAGCGCCAGATAATTGGTGGGACAACAATCCCGACCCATGCGACTACAAGCTTCGCGCACCTATCATGCACTATGTCAGGATGCTTCGCATCAGCTATGAAGTCATCAAAACCGTAGATCCTACCGCCTATGTAACGGTTTCTGGAACAGGCTATCCAAGTTTTTTAGATGCCATTCTCAGAAATACCGACAACCCAGTAGATGGCAGCCCTACTCCCGAATACCCTTTGGGGGGTGGAGCCTATTTCGATGTCATGGGCTATCATGCCTACCCACATTTTGACGGAAGTCTCCGTACTTGGGTGGACAGTACCCAATCTTGGTCCTACCATCGACATTCTGATGCCGCGTCTGATGGATTGGGCGCTTCCAAAGATTCTATGCAAGTTGTCCTTTACAACCATGGTTATGATGACATTACTTATCCTAAGAAAAATTGGATCATCACAGAAAGCAACCTTCCTAGAAAAGCTTTTGGAGACTTTATTGGAAGTAATGACGCTCAAAAGAATTTCATCATCAAGTCTTACATCCATTGTATCCGTGATACCATTGCCCAAATGCACTACTACAAAATTTCTGAAGATACCGACTATGATGGAGCCTATTATGAGTTTCACTTAATGGGGCTTTACAAAAAATTGAATAATCAAGCTCCGATTTTCCAAAATCCGACAGACGAAGGAATTGCCCTTGCCTCAACAACTCAACTTCTTTTCGGAAAAACCCTTGACGAAGCCAGACTAGCGCAATTAAATTTGCCGCAAGGCGTGCGCGGTGCTGCATTTAAAGATGAAAATGAAAACTACACCTATGTCCTTTGGGCTGAAACAACCATCGACCAAAGTGAAGTCGCTTTCGCAAATTACTCTTTTCCTTCAGGATTGGGTTTTGTTGAACTAAACACCTACAACTGGGATTACAGCAAATCCAACCAATTTGAAACAACAGCCTTAACGGACATCCCCTTATCTGCCACCCCGAAATTCTTTTCAGAACAAATTTTTGAAACCAATTCCAATTCTTTTTGCGCAAGCGTGCCCGTACTATTTGAAGCCAATAGCATCGCAGGCGCCACATCCTATACCTGGACTTTTGATGGCGGCAATCCCACCACTTCTAGTCTGCAAAATCCTACTTCAACTTTTGCGCAAGCAGGAAAGCATACCATCTCTTGTAAAATTTATAATGCTTCTGGCAATATCATCAAACAGCAAACCATAGATTTAATCGTAGAAAGCCCCCCATCCCCTTATTTTGACTTAACGATAAAGGGCCCTATCCTTAGAATTGACTCACTTACTGGATGGACTAATGCACACACTATTCAATGGGATTTTGGCGACGGAAACTCCAGCACTAGCCCTAGCCCGACCCACCTTTATCTACATTCTGGGGACTATACAGTGTCTTTGACTGCGACCAACAATTGCGGAAGCAACACCTATACTAAGGTCATACATATTGATGTGCCAACCAACAATTCCTTGCCCTACACCGCTAATGACACCGTTTTGCATCAAGACGGGCAGTTTAGACCTGGCGCCAACCTAAAAACTTCGCCCAATTGGACCGATAGCCAAATCGCTGACATAGCCGCTGGAAATATCTCTAAAAACATCAAAGGCGCTGGAGTAAAATCATTCAGAACCATTCTAGGAGAGAACTTTTTGGATTTTTGGGGATATGATATCCGATTGGATGCATTCAAGCATTATGAAAATTTGGACATTATTGATAACACCATAACCCTGGGCACTCCGACTTATGCTTCTTTAGATTCTTTTGCCTATTGCCCCAACAAACAAGCCGCTATCTTTGACAATCTATATGAAGACATCTGGGATGACGGTACCGATGGCACCCCTATTAACGATGAGAATTACTTCGCGAGCTATGTCTATCATACCGTTATCACCTATCGGGACTACGTAAAATATTGGGAGATTTTTAACAGCCCCGATTTTGATGAATCTGGCAAAAAAGGCTGGCTCCCTCCTGGACAATTAGGCAACTGGTGGGATAGCAATCCCGAGCCTTGCGATGTCGCACTGGGTGCGCCCATTTTTTATTACAATCGAATGCTTCGAGTCGCTTACGAAATTATCAAAAAATATGACCCTGACTCCTACGTCACTATTCCTGGACTAGCTTTTCCGAGCTTCTTGGATGCCGTTTTGAGAAACACCGACAACCCCATAGATGGCAGTGTATCAACGGGTTATGAACGAAAAGGCGGCGCCTATTTTGATGCTATCGGTATCAAATCTTTTCCGCATTTTGACGGAAGCACATCGCATTATGATGGTAATATCGGCGGATTAGCCTATGACAGGCATTCGGATGCAGCTGTGAGTGGTATAGCAAGAGTCAAGGGCGAATTTGAAGATGTTTTTGCTAGCCATGGATATGATGGAATCACCTATCCTACCAAAGAATGGATTGTCAGTGAAGCCAATTTACCTAGAATTCAATTTGATGAATTTATCGGCTCAGATGCCGCTCAACGAAACTGGATTATCAAAGCCTACATCAGTTGCATCAAAAATGACATCCGCCAATTAGGCATTTTTTCCATCGCAGAAAGAAGTGCAAATCCTGCCGATGCAATGGATGCCATGGGCTTATATAATAATTTAGACGCCACTGTCCCCTACCAGATGAGCTTGACTAATGAAGGTAGCGCCTACAAAACAGCTTCTGATATTCTTTACGGAACGGCCTATTCGGACAGCTTGACTTCGGTATTAAACCTACCAAGTACATTAGATGGAGCAGCCTTCTTGAATGGCGAAGGTAAACCAATCTACGTCCTTTGGGCAAAAACAAAAGACGATTTGCAAGAATTTGTTTTAGAAGACTATGACTTCCCTACTAGTTTATTTCCAGGCACTTTTTATGCCTTGCCTTGGCATTTTTCTTATACGGGAATTCATGATACTATTACGGAGCCGACGCTACATCTCACAGGTAGCCCTGTTTTCTTTGTAGAAGATTTAGACTTGCTACAATCACCAATTGCCTATTTTTCCACTAGCACTACCGAAGGATGTATTGGCGACCCCATACAATTCACCAATGAATCCACCGAAAATACTTCTAATTTTACATGGATTTTTCCGCAAGGCACGCCTTCCACTTCCACGCAAGAAAACCCTAATGTAGTTTTTGCGCAAGCAGGCACCTACGCGATTAGCCTAACCGTTTCTAACCCCGCAGGCAGTCATAAATATACAGACTCAATCACGATATTACCCAACCCAATAGCCCACTTTGAATATCAAGTAACAGGCAATCAAGTATCATTCACCAACCTTTCGGAAAATGCCACCACCTATGACTGGGATTTTGGAGATAATACAGGCACCTACCATCCCGCCCATCCCAACTATCACTATAATACCAATGGCGTTTTTCCTGTCCAATTAATTGCTAAAAATAATTGTGGAGCAGATACAGTGATGCTTAATATTGAAATTAGCGCTCCACCGATTACCGCGTACATACCCCTTATCCAAAGCTGCGACACGCCTTTTGTCATACACTTTATTGATAATAGCTTCAACAATCCTACATCTTGGTTTTGGGAGTTTGAAGGCGGATCCCCTGCTGCTTCTACTGAAGAAAGTCCTTATGTAAGCTATTCATTACCAGGCAATTATCAAGTCATCCATATAGCCATTAATGAATTTGGGGCAGACACGATAGTAGAAGAAATCATCATCAATGGACAGCAAAATGAATTTTTGAGTCCTACCGTTTGCAGTGGAGACTCCCTAGTTATTTCAGGTTTTGTTTTCGATGAAAACCACCCAACAGGAGAGATTCAATTAATCAATCCGAATGGTTGCGACACCCTGCTCCATGTTGAGCTCCATTTCATGGAAAGTCAAGACACATTTCTGGTGGACTCTATCCATGTTGGGGAATCTTATACCGTCGGCAGCTCGATTTATACGACCGAAGGAACTTATACCGACACACTCACAACGAGCATTGGCTGCGACAGTATTGTGCATTTAGAATTAACAATTATTCAGCCAAATTCCACTAAAGAATTAGAGTCAATCCAAAAAATATCATACTATCCCAATCCTGTTTCAGATTGGATTCATTTCTCTATTCTGCTTGCGCAAAAAGCGACGGTTCGAATAGAGATATATGACATGAGCGGCAAGCAAATAGACTCCCTACCGAAAAAGATTTTACCAACCGGCATTCATGAATTAAGTTACGATATGGGCTCGTTCTCTAGTGGCGTATATTTTGCCAAAGTGATAACGGACAGCCAAGTTTGGACTCTACGTTTTGTCAAAAGCAATCAGTAATCAGAAACCCACAAAAAATGAAAATATTCTCACCCACCCAAATTCGCCAAATAGAAGAAGCCACTTTCAACCACCCAACGCACCCCGTCCCCTATCTAGCTTTAATGGAAGAAGCTGGAGCGGCATTTACAGAATTATTCCTTACGGATTATTCCGTTGCCGAAAAAGTAACTATTTTCTGTGGGTCTGGAAATAATGGCGGCGACGGGCTAGTAGCTGCCCGATTAATGAGCATGGAAGGCTTAGATGTCACCGTCGTACAGGTCAAAATCGGCTCCCCAACTGTCGGCTATCAAGAAAATCTAAAACGGCTTCCTAAACACGAAAAAGTAGCTCAATATTCCATCAACAAAGGAGATGATTTATCGACCATTTTCAAGGAGATTTTCAAAAACGGCCGAGACCACGTCATTGTTGATGCCATTTTTGGCATTGGGCTAAATCGTCCCATTACTGGCTATTGGGCGACGCTAGTTGAAAAAATAAACACCCAAGGTTTAGACATTGTAGCATTAGATATCCCGTCAGGAATGTTTGCAAATGCACCAACAGAAGGAGCAGCCATAAAAGCCACTACGACCTACACCTTTCACAGTCCAAAACTAAGTTTCTTCTTTCCAGAAAACCAAGATTTTATAGGAGATTGGGACTATGCGGATATATCTCTCGATGAAGATGCCATCGCATCAACCCCGTCAAATATCAACATCATCTCAGACGAGAATCTACCTTTCATTCCCAAGCGTCCTACTTTTTCCCATAAAGGAACCTACGGCAACACATTGATTATAGCAGGACAATATGGCATGGCAGGAGCCGCATTGCTTGCGACACGAGCGGCATTAAGAAGCGGCTGCGGCAAAGTCACCGTCCTAACCCCTACATGTAACCAAACCATTCTACAATTAGGGGCTCCCGAAGCCTTACTTTTGCCTACGACATCAGAGCGTTATTTGGCATCAATGTCTGTTTTTACGGGTATATACTCAGCTATCGGCGTTGGTCCAGGACTAGGCAAGCACGCAGATACCGTCAAATTTCTACGTAAACTGTGTAAATCCAATGCAAAATTCGTATTAGATGCCGATGCAATAAACATCCTTGCGGAAAATCCAGACATCATAGAATCTCTTCCGAAAAACACCATTCTCACACCACACCCCAAAGAATTTGAGCGTTTAGTTGGCACATGGCGCAATGGATTTGAGCGCATCGAGCTACAAAAAGCCTTCTCACGCACCCACGGAGTATTTATCATCTACAAAAATGCGCATACTTGCATCACCATCCCTTCCGGAAAAGTATTTTTTAATATAACGGGCAATCCTGGTATGGCGAAAGGCGGCACAGGAGACATCTTACTTGGATACTTAACTGGTTTGCTGGCAAGGGGACTTACCCCCACAGATGCCTGTCTTTTTGCCGTTTATATGCACGGACTTGCAGGCGATGCTGTCGCGGAAGAAAAAGGCATGGAAAGTATGAAAGCCGGTGATTTGTTAGACTGGTTATAAGCGGTGTAGCGGTTTAACGGTGTAGCGGTTTAATGGGGCTAGCGGCTTAACGGTGCTCCTATGTAAAAAAAACAGATCGTGGGCAACAGCAAAACGTAAAATTATCCCCACCAATATTACCATAAAATCCATTACCTTTGCACGCTCACAATGCAACCATGGAAATATTTAAGGAATTCACATTTGATTCAGCCCATTTTTTACCTAATGTACCAGATGGTCACAAGTGCTACCACATGCACGGGCACACCTACAAAATCAAAATTGTAGTAGAAGGCGAAGTAGATCCACATTTTGGATGGGTCATAGATTTTGGCGAAATCAAAGCGGCCGTCAAACCACTAATTGACCAAATGGATCATCACATCCTAAACGATATCAAAGGACTAGAAAATCCAACAGCCGAAAACATCGCCAAATGGATTTGGACTAAACTAAAACCCACCCTACCCATTCTATCAAGAATTGAAATCTACGAAACCCCAACGTCAGGCTGTGTCTTTATCGGCAAATAGTTGTCGCTGCGCTCCGTTCAATTTGTCGCTGCGCTCCGTTCAATTTGTCGCTTCGCTCCGTTCATTTGTCGCTGCGCTCCGTTCAATTTGTCGCTGCGCTCCGTTCAATTTGTCGCTGCGCTCCGTTCAATTTGTCGCTGCGCTCCGTTCAATT
>CAMZKG010000183.1 GCA_947311105.1 uncultured Saprospiraceae bacterium | reverse complement strand
TGAGTTGCATAAAATAGAAGTTAATGCCTGAATCGAAGTTTGAAAAAATAAATAGGCGATCGACCTAAAACCCCGTAGGGGTTTCCCTGCTTAGCCCATAGTGAAGCTATGGGCTAAGAAAGGTTTGTGATGTAAATACGTAGGCGTAGCGGGTCACGTCGGAAACTTCTGACGCTGAGTAAGGTGACATTTGAAGACTTTTGGCAAGGATTTCTTTTTATTCATACAGCTTCAAATTTTGCCTTAATCAAGGAAGACGTTGGAGGCGTGGCAGGCTACGTCGGAGTATTGTTTTTTTTACAGAACCATTGATTCTGTGAGACCAATTGAACAAAATTTTAGTACTTTTGCACTATAAATCAATCTCTTATGATTACGAGTCTCGACATACACAACTATGCCATCATTGAGCAGCTAAAACTCGACTTCTCTAAAGGGCTCACCATTATTACAGGAGAAACGGGAGCGGGCAAATCTATCCTTTTGGGCGCCTTAGGCCTAATTATGGGCGAAAGAGCCGACCGAAAGATGTTTTACCGAAAGGACAAAAAGTGCATCATTGAAGGTACTTTTCAAGTAAAACCCTACCAACTTCAGCCTTTTTTTGACGAACATGAGCTCGATTATGACGACGAAGTCATTATCAGAAGGGAAATTACCGTTGCCGGAAAATCTAGAGCCTTTGTCAACGACACACCCGTCAATTTAGACATTTTGCGCAAGCTAACGGGGGCACTGATTGATTTGCATAGGCAGTTTGACACCCAAGACATTAACGATGTCTCCTTCCAGCTTCGCATGATTGATGCCCTTGCGGGAAATAAAGAACAGGTCAAAAAATACACCCAAAATTACAAATCATACATCGCCAAGAAAAGAGAACTAGCCAATCTAATCACCCAAAATAGCCAAGCCGCCAAAGAACTAGATTTTCTGAACTTCCAAATCAATGAACTAGCCCAAGCAGAACTCATCCCTGATGAAGACACCAAGCTCGAAGCTGCCATGAAGAAAATGGATAATGCAGAGTCTATACAAGCCACTTTAGGCAAGGTGGTTAGTACCCTAAGTGGTGAAGACAAATCCGTTCAAGCCACACTCCGTAATATCGCTACAGATCTAGCAAAAATAGCTAAGTTTGAACCCAAAATCCAAGAACAAGCCTCTATTCTAGATGGATTAATCCTTGATTTTGAAGCCGTTGCAGACAACCTAGAAGAAACCCTTTCGGAAACAGAAGTGAGTCCCGAAGAAGCCATAGAAACACGTGCTAGGCTAGACCTTATCTATCGCCTTCAAAAGAAACACCAAGCCTTAAATGTGGACGGTCTAATAGATATTTTCAAAGATTTATCTAGTCAAGCAAAAGCTTTTACTGATTTGGGCGATAAAATTGCTACGCTCCAGACCGAAACAGACAAACTCAAAGAGCAATTAACCAAAAAGGCCACCACCCTTTCTAATAAAAGAAAAAAGGTAGCACCTGGATTCGAAAAAACCGTTTCCCAAGGGCTGCAAGATTTATCGATGCCCCATGCCCTCCTAAAAATTGATTTCAAAACTAAAGAAGACCTTGGTGCGACAGGTATTGACGATGTCAATTTTTTATTCTCTGCCAACAAAGGTGGGGACTTACTACCCGTTCAAGGGGTGGCATCAGGTGGAGAGCTATCAAGATTGGCGCTAGTCACCAAGTCGCTTGTCGCTGGAGCGATACCACTACCGACCATTATTTTTGATGAAATTGATGCGGGTGTCTCTGGAGATGTAGCCCTACGCATGGGACAAATCCTTGAAAAACTCGCCAAAGGTCATCAAGTAGTGGTCATCACTCATTCCCCCCAAGTAGCAGCCAAAGCACAAACCCACTATTTTATTTACAAAAAAGACGAAGCAACACACACAACCACTAAAGTAAAAAAACTAACCCAAGAAGAGCGCATCAAATCCATTGCAGTCATGCTCAGCCAGAATCCTCCTAGTGATGCCGCTCTAGCCAATGCTAAAGAATTAATCAATTGAGTTTAGTTTCGGTACTCAAGTTTAACGGCATTGGGTTAGGGTAAAGAGTAGTAAAAAATCAAGGGATAAAAGGTAAAGGGATTACAAGAAATTGGCTATTTATCTAAAAAAAATGGTAACTGTTTAGGTGCCCCTATTTTTAGACAGAAAATAGGTATTTTTATGTATGTTGAAGCTATGTTTTTCAAAGCCTAGCTAGACAAATCGGGCATGTTGAACGAGTGGGCTTGCAAATTAATTTGCAAGATGTAGAGACAAGCAAAGCGAGTATCGCCACAGGGAAGGTAAAAGTTAAGAGCAAAAAGGTCAAAGGGCTTCAAGAATGATCCACCAATTAAAATTTGAGTTGTAATATCATTAAATATTTTTTACAAAAACAAAAAAAGATGGGTCAGTCCCCTTTGGAACTAACCCAACCCAAAAAATCGAACAGTCTACAAAAAAGATAAAAACCAAATGACTAATTTGCTTCATCTTCTCTACCCACAAAGGTAACAGTACTTACCCATCAAAAACAATGACGTTATCCCCCTACTTTTATGACTAATATCACTAAGAGCGAAGCGACCGCCATTTCAACGCCGAAGCCAAATCAACGCCGAAGGCAAATTGAACGCCGAAGCCCAATTGAACGGAGCGAAGCGACATTTGAACGGCGAAGCCAAATTGAACGGAGCAAAGCGACATTTGAACGGCGAAGCCAAATTGAACGCCGAAGGCATTTGAACGGAGCAAAGCGACACTTGAACAAAGCAAAGCGACATATAAAAAAAAACCACCCATTACCCAATCAAGCTCCGCCACTAACGCATAACAAAAAACTATATAAATAAACAGCCCCTATTTGGCATTAATATTGTCCTTTTCTTTCTCGAACAATGCTATCTCATAGAATAACACACCACCTGACTTTGTAGCTTCCCCACTTACGAAGTAAATTCATTTACATACTACTGTGGTCGTAACCCCCACGGTTCAGATTTAAAAGATGGCTATAATGCTAGATTTTAGGCAAACCAATGGGATAACGAAACAAAAATCAAACAATAGGTCTTCGGATCTAGCGTAATAAATTTATTTGGCGCTATGAGAAAATTTTACTTTTTGAGCCTTTTTTTCTTCCTAACGGCTGGTTTAGCTGCGCAGGTTGTACCTATTACTAATGGTACTATCAATACTTGTGAAGGTACTTTCACTGATACAGGCAAAAAAACGGGAACGTATAGTCCGAACGAAAACTATACCTTTACCATCTGTCCTGGCACACAAGGAGGCAACATTCGGTTAAGCTTTACAAAAGCTGCTTTTAGACCGGGCGATTTCATCACTTTTTATGATGGCACTTCTTCCAATGAGCCACTAATTGCTTCATCGGCTAGTTTTGCAACAGAAAACTACACCATTCAGGCGACTGGTCCAACGGGATGCCTTACAAGTGTATTTGTATCCAATGCCTACCAAGAAGGAGAAGGTTGGGAAGCAGCGATCTCCTGTACGCCAATTTGTCAAGGCATCAATGCCGAGTTGATGTCTAGTTTTCCATCTGTCAAAAACAACAATATTGACCTATGTATAGGTAGTGAAGTCGAATTTAGCGGCAACGCACTATTCCTTAATAACGACCAAAACTATCATCAAGACGTTGCCAACTGTACCTTTGAATGGGAATTCGGTAATGGAATCACCCAAACAGGACAAAATATTACGCAACTATTTGATGTAGTGGGCGGCTATCCCGTCACCCTAAAAGTAACAGACCAGTACGGTTGCGAAAGCACCAATAGTATTGGCATCAATGTACGTATTGCAGAAGAGCCTACATTAAGTCTTGCGACAAATACCATTCAAAATATTTGTGCAAACACCGAATTCAACCTTTCTGCTTCTACTGATGATGCATCTGCTACCATAAAAATTGAACAACCAGAAGGAGGATATTCTCTGATTAAGTCTCATTCGGATTCTTTAGCTTTACCTGACGGTAACGGCGCTTCCTATGTATCTTCTATTTTTTACAATGAATTTAATCAAGGTCAAACCTTGACAAACGAAGCAGATTTAAAGCAGATTTTTGTCAATATGGAGCACTCTTGGCTTAGAGACTTGGAGATTTCCATCGAATGCCCGAATGGACAAAAAGCGGTACTAAACCACCATCCTGGCAACACAGGTGGCGAAGTATTTCTTGGAGAGCCCAATGAATTGGACGAAGCATTATCCACTCCTATCCCAGGTGTAGGCTATGATTATGCTTGGTCTTCTACCGCCACCAATCCAAATTGGATTGATTATATTAATCAAAATTTACCAGCCACTCTTCCCGCTGGAGAATATTCGCCTTCGGAGCCTTTGTCTCAATTGGTCGGATGTCCACTTAACGGTAATTGGAAAATTGAAGTCACCGACCTTTGGGCTAGTGACAATGGTTTTATTTTCTCTTGGGGTTTAGAGTTTAATGAAGATTTATACCCTTCTGGAGAGACTTTCAAGCCGACCATCTCTGACATACAATGGACTGATAATAAGCTAATTACATCCAACAACAGCGATAATATCGACGCCCTTTCTCCTACTGCGGGCAAAAAGAATTTCACGGTCGAAGTATCTAATGATTTTGGCTGCAAAGCCACCACCCATGCTACCGTAAACATCTTACCTCCTACTTCGCCAGAGTGCTACAATTGTAGTTCTTTCAAGGCCGACTTAAAAGATACCGCCATCTGTCTGGGACAAAACATTGACTATGACGCCACCTTCAACAAAGATTTAATCAAGTCTTTAGCTTTTGAAGCAATGGAAAACTCACCTATCGAAGGCGCCGATTTTATCAGCACCATCACCATTTCTGATGTCAATCCTGCTGTCATTGGGAGCATTGCCTACCGACTTGATTCTATGGAGATGACTTTCTCAACCGACCAACCGAGCGAGCTAAGCATTTATTTGCAATCTCCTTCCGGAAAAAAACTCCTAATTGGCTCTTCTATTAATGTAATAGGTACTTCGACCATTTGCCTAAAACCAAGTGCAACCAGTCAACTCTCTAGTGCGCCTTTTAGCGGAAGCTACAAACCCGCCGATGCCTGGACCACATTACAAGGAGAACCGACCAATGGCGATTGGAAGCTCTTAGTTAGTAACAAAAACGACATACCTACTACACTAAATAGCTGGAAAATTGCCTTTAAAAATGACATCAGTGTGGGTTATCACTGGACCGGTAATGGGCTATCCTGCACCGATTGTCCAACTCCTACGGTCACACCTACAGCTTCTGGAGCCTACATCGTAGAAATCTATGACAATCTGAATTGTGCCTATCAAGACACCATCAATGTCAATATTATTGATGCACTTGCGCCGCCTGTAATTATGGAGCCGGAGTTTGTCGATGGACAAGTCATATTCACTTGGCTACCCGTTCAAAATGCAAGCAGCTACCTTGTAAAAATCAATAATAGTAATTGGATTACGCCCAACGGTACGCTTTCGCAAAAACTAGACGGATACGTCATGGGTGACGAAATTACCTTTAATGTCAAAGCCCTTTCTGCTAGCGGATGCGATGGTAGTGATGCGAACATTCAACTAAAAATAACCGATTGTCTGTTGACTTCTAGTCATACCGTAGTCAAAGCACCTGCCTGTGTAGGTGTCAATGATGGAGAAATAGAATTATCTGCATCAAATGCGACGCCACCTATTCAATATGCTTTGGACGGCGGCGCAACTCAATCTTCCAGTAGCTTTACCAATCTCACTTCTGGTAATCATTTTGCGATTATTAGCGATGCGGCGGGTTGTGCGGACACTTTGATCTTCTCTTTAGACCCAGCCAAAAACCTAACACTTAATATCAGCACCACAGATGTCACTTGTAATGGAGACAACAATGGTACTGCTTCCGCAAATATTACTGGTGGCCCTGCAACGCCCATCACCTATAATTGGATAACATCTCCAACTCAGAGTACACAGTCAATCAGCAACTTAGCAAAAGGTAGCTATGACTTATTCGTAACGGATGCAGATGGCTGCCAGCTTAATGGTACTGCCACCATCACCGAGCCCGATGCCCTTTCCATTGACTTTGAAAACACAAATAATATCAGCTGTTTTGGACTTGCTGATGGAAGCACAACGGCAAAACCAATTGGTGGCACAACACCTTATACCTATGCGTGGAGCGACGGGGCTAACTCGGCAACAATCATCAATAAAGCCGCTGGAACCTACCAAATAACCGTAACGGACGCCAATGGATGCTCCGCTCAAAACGCGATAACCATTACCCAGCCTAGCGCTGCTTTGGCGGTCTCGGCTTCTCAAACAATTACAGCCTGCGCCTTTACAAATAGTAGCAAAGCAAATGCAGTCGCTAATGGCGGTACGGCTCCTTACTCATACACTTGGAACAACGGTCAAAACAATGCCATCGCTAATAACTTAACCCCTGGTAATTATTCTGTAACAACTACCGACAACAACGGTTGCCAGGCTTCTACCAATTTAACGATCACTGAATATGCACCTGTCGAAATTACGATCGACTTCACCGAGCCAAAATGTAACGGCGGTAGTGATGGTACCGTGACCGTAGCTAGTATTCAAGGTGGTCATAGTACCAATCTTGCCGATTATACTTATTCTTGGCTTAACCAATCTAGTACTAGCACATCTTTAAACAACATTGAAGGTGACAAATCTTATTACGTAACTGTCACAGGCACTACTGGCTGTAAAGGAACTACAAGTGTGTTTGTCTCAGAGCCAGACCCCATTGATGTAAGCCTTACGACAACACCCGTAACTTGTGCAGGCGATAAAGACGGATCTGTTACTGTGGCTCAAATCACGGGAAATGTAGGCCCCTACTCTATCCAATGGGATAACAAAGCAGGATCTTCTACCCAATCCACCGTGACTAACCTAAGTGGAGATTTATACAACGTCACCGTAACCAACCCTTACGGGTGTACAGGCTCTAGCCACGTCCAAGTAAAAGAAGCGCCTAATTTCTCCCTTAAAAAAGTAGTCACAAGAGACCCTGATTGCCATAGTGATAGCAATGGAGCGGTCACACTGGCCCTTGAAGGTGG
>CAMZKG010000182.1 GCA_947311105.1 uncultured Saprospiraceae bacterium | reverse complement strand
GCCTGTTTTTGCTATTTTTTTATCACGTAGCGGTGCTACGCTTCAGAAAAAATAGCTTCAACATACACAAAAATGCCTATTTTCTGTCTAAAAATAGGGGCACCTAAACAGTTACTGATTTTGTAAAGAATAAGGACGAATTATGATAAAAATTACTTTCCCTGACGGCAATGTTAGGGAGTACCCCAAAGGAAGTAGTGCGCTAGAAATAGCCACTTCTATAAGCGAAGGTTTGGCACGTAATGTGTTGGCTGCCAAGGTGAATGGTGAGATGTATGATGCCACTAGACCGATTTTGGAAGATGCGACGATTGAGTTGAAAACATGGCGTGATGATGAAGGGAAGGCGGCTTTTTGGCACTCTTCAGCGCATTTGATGGCGGCGGCGATTGAAGCGCTTTATCCAGGGGCAAAATTTGGTATTGGGCCAGATATTGAGCGGGGTTTTTACTATGATATTGATTTGGGGGATACTGTACTTTCGTCGAAAGACTTTGCGAAGATTGAGCAGAAGATGAAGGAATTGGCCAAGCAAAAAAGCGCTTTTGTCCGCAAGGACATGTCCAAAGCTGATGCCATTGCTTATTTTACCGAAAAAGGGGATGAGTATAAGCTCGAATTAATTGATGAATTAGAAGACGGAACGATTACGTTTTATGAGACGGGAGAATTTACAGACCTTTGTCGTGGCCCGCACATTCCTGATACCAAAAAGATTAAAGCAATAAAAATAATGTCCGTTGCAGGGGCGTATTGGCGTGGGGATGAAAAGCGGAAGCAACTGACTAGATTGTACGGTATTACGTTTCCGAAAGCAAAGGAATTGACGGAGTATTTAGAGTTTTTAGAAGAAGCAAAAAAGCGGGATCATCGTAAGATTGGAGCTGAATTAGAGTTGTTTATGTTTTCTGAAAAGGTCGGACAAGGTTTGCCCATTTGGTTGCCTAATGGTACGGCTTTGCGGACTCGATTGGAAGATTTTTTGAAGGCAGAACAATTGAAGCGCGGCTATCAACCTGTTATTACGCCGCACATCGGAAAGAAAGATTTGTATGTCACTTCGGGGCATTATGAAAAGTATGGAGCGGATTCATTTCAGCCGATTAAGACGCCTGGATTAGATGAAGAGTATTTGTTGAAGCCGATGAATTGCCCGCATCACTGCGAGATTTATGGGCATCGCCCTAAGTCTTATAAAGATTTGCCTGTGCGCTATGCGGAGTTTGGGACGGTGTATCGCTATGAGCAAAGTGGAGAGTTGCATGGACTAACGAGAGTGAGAAGTTTTACGCAAGATGATGCACATATTTTTTGTACACCTGATCAGGTGAAAGCAGAGTTTTTGGATGTATTGGAATTGACCAAATATGTCTTAGCAAAGATGGGCTTTGAAAATTTTACGGCACAGATTTCACTCCGTGACCAAGAAGATAGAAGCAAGTATATCGGCTCGGAAGAAAATTGGGATAAAGCAGAAAATGCTATCTTGGAAGCAACCAAAGAAGTTGATTTAGAGACCGTTATAGAATATGGTGAAGCCGCTTTTTATGGCCCCAAGCTAGACTTTATGGTTAAGGATGCGATAGGTCGGTCTTGGCAACTAGGTACGATTCAGGTGGATTATAATCTTCCGGAAAGATTCAAGTTGGAGTACATTGGTGCGGATAATGCGCCACATAGACCGGTGATGATACACCGGGCGCCCTTTGGTTCGATGGAGCGTTTTATTGCGGTATTGACGGAGCATTGTGGGGGCAAATTTCCTTTGTGGATGACGCCGCAGCAATATGCTATCTTGCCGATTAGTGATAAGTATATGGCTTACGCCGAAAAAATTAAAAATGAATTGGCGGTCGCAGGATTGCGCGGAGATATTGATCGACGTGTGGAGTCTATCGGACGTAAGATTAGAGACACTGAGCTAAAGAGAATTCCTTACATGTTGATTTTGGGAGAAAAAGAAGAAGGGGCAAATGTGGTCTCGGTGCGGAAGCAAGGGGAAGGAGATGTCGGCTCTATGACCGTGGATGAATTTGTGGCGTTTATGAATGGGCTGATGGAGTAGAGCTCGGGCTGCGCCCTATTGGTCTTTGGTGCGCTCGCTTCGCTCGCTATTGGTCTTTGGTGCTGCCGCAGCGACTTACCACCGCGACGTACACGCCGTAGATGCAAGCCGCTGCGGTAGCACTAAAGGGCGTAGCCCGTCCTAAAGACCAAAGACTAAAGACTAAACAGACTAAACAGACCACCAAAAACTTAAAAATGACCCTACTATCTAACAAAGTAATCAACTTACCCGAATCAGCCACACTAAAAATGGCACGATTGGCACGTGAATTAAAAGCCGAAGGCAAAGATGTAATTAGCCTAAGTTTGGGGGAACCCGATTTTGATACACCTAATCATATTAAGGACGCTGCGATTCAAGCATTACGGGATGGATATACCAAATATACGCCTGTGTCTGGATTGCCGGAGTTGGTGCAGGCTATTATTACGAAATTTGAGCGAGACAATGGGTTGAAGTATGAAGCCAACCAGATTGTGGTTTCCAATGGTGCCAAACAGTCGATTTATAATTTGAGTCAAGCATTGTTGAATCATGGGGACGAAGCGATTATTTTGGCGCCTTACTGGGTGAGTTATCATGATATTATCAAGATGGCCGGGGGTGTGCCTGTGATTGTGAAAGCAGATATTGATCAAGATTTTAAGGTGACACCAGAGCAGTTGGAAGCGGCGATTACGCCCAAGACTAAATTTGTGTTATTTTCATCACCTTGTAATCCGACGGGGTCTGTATATTTGAAAGAAGAATTGGAAGGCTTGGCGGCAGTGATTGCCAAGTACGATATTGTGGTAATTTCGGATGAAATTTATGAATATATTAATTTTACGGATAAGCATGCGTCGATTGGTACTATCGAATCAGTAAAAGATAAAACGGTGACCGTCAATGGTTTTGCTAAGGGTTTTGCGATGACGGGTTGGCGTTTAGGGTATATTGGAGCGCCGCTTTGGTTGGCTAAGGCTTGCGCCAAAATACAAAGTCAGGTCACGTCTGGAGCGACTTCTTTTGGGCAAAAGGCGGGTTCGGTTGCTTTGACTTCTGATATGGCTCCGACTCGGGCCATGCGGGATGCTTTTATGAAGCGGCGAGAGTTAGTCATCGGCCTGTTGAAGGAAATACCTGGAGTAAAAACTAATTTTCCGAAAGGTGCCTTTTATATTTTTCCTGATATGAGTGCATTTTTTGGTAAGCGTGCCAATGGGTTTGAAGTGAATAATTCAGACGACCTTGCAGAATATCTATTAAAGCAGGGCTTGGTGGCGACTGTTTCGGGGGCGGCATTTGGAGATCCTAATTGTATTCGTATTTCTTATGCAGCTTCGGAAGCGCAATTGACGGAAGCGGTTAGGCGGATAGGGGCGGCTTTGGGGCGATTGAGTTAAAGTGTAACTGTTCTAGGTATCCGCAAATTTTTGCCATAAAATGTCCTTTTTGCACCTGTTTTTACTCTTTTTATATCTCGTAGCGGTGCTACGCTTCAAAAAAAAGCTACAAGATGCACAAAAATGCCTATTATCTGCCTAAAAATAGGAACACCTAAACAGTTACGTTAAAATAATCTATAAAATTCTATATTTTAATTTTTTTTTCTTCATAAAATATTGATAATTAGTTAGTTGTTGGTGCTGATTCGTATTTTTTGTTCTACAAAGTAAAAAAAATGTATTTTTCTGCTAATGTATAAGTATTTACCTTTGGTGTTGAACGAAAAACTTATCTTATGAAAAAAATGAAACAAGTAGTACTGTATCTTTTGTGCGCAGCTATATTTGGTCCTGCTTTACTTTTTGCGCAAGCCCCTTTTAAGCAGTTTTATGGTAGTGGAAAAGGTCTATCAGTTGTCAAAAATGATGTTGGTTTTTATCTGGTTGCAGAAGGGGATACTAATTATATTGGGATTCAAACAAATCAAAGTGGCGCACAAATAAGTACAACAGATTTAGGGGAAATAGGTGTCAAAATCATACAAAATAAAGATGGTGGATTTACTAAGTTGTTGTCAACCGATACGCTTGTAAAGCTGGGGGGTGACGGGGATGTCCTTTGGTCGAATTTTAATCAGAGCTATCAAAATGAAAAAACTATAGATTTTTGTGCTTTAAATGATGGTGGAATTGCGCTGCTGTCTTTAGTGGATACGCTAGTTTATGATACGAGTTCTTCTCAAAGTTATGAATATAAGGCCTTAAATATTCAGAAGATATCTGGAAGTGGGCAGGAAGAATGGTCAGCTTTTATGACTAATACTTTTGATTCACTGGGAGTATTGGCTATTACTATTGATGGAGAAGCTAGAATAGCTCAGTGTAATAATGGTCGTATTGTTGTCATAGCAAGTGGCCGAGTAGTTGCTGATAGTGTACGAAGTCGGCAGGTATTTAGATTGGAAGAGTCAGGCAGTTTGGCGAGTGTTAAAACAGAGTATATGTCTATTTTTTCTACTGAAACTTTGGATGTAATACCCTTAGATAGTGGTATCTTGGCGGTGAATTTAAATATTAGTGGGCAAGTGGGATTAAGTCAATATGCTAACTATACTTATAATAAACTAGGTGCTTGGACTGTATCAGATAGTGGGTTTAGCAATTTTGGGGACGTTCAGAAAAAAGTTGAATATTTCTCTGCTATTTCAGCACTGGATGGTGGGGTGTTGATTTGTGCAGATGCTGTAGATTATACGGGGCTAGACGGAGCTTTGCCGATTAGGGATCACACCCTGAGAAGATTGGATGCTTCAGGAAATACAGTCTGGAAAAGGAAAGTGCCTAGCCATGCATATGATGGATTAGATTTGGAAAATAATTTTTTTGCATTGACAGGGGAGCAGGGTGGTTTAATCTACTTAATGACTGTGCCCGATACTTTGGAAGGAGAGCTGTTGATATCTATGGCATGTCCTACAGAGTACCCTAATCAGGATAGTATGCAGCTGGATGTTACTTTTAAAAATATTGGCGGAGCTACCATTGCGCCTGAAAAACAATATTTTATTAAAAGTGTTATTTGTGAGCAATGTATTGGGTCTATTCTTGGAGAATTTGACGTCCCAAAGCTTGAACCTAATGATTCAGTGACGATGTCTATTGTTGTGCCAGGATGGCTGCTGAATTTACCAGGTCATTATCCCAATTATATTGACATTCATGGTTGGTCTTATGTAAGGGGATATTATATTGCAAAAAAAAGGCCTACTGTGCCACATTTTGAGTACGAAAAGGAATTTGATTATTATTGTAAGAAATTTAGCACGGATTTGTCAATTAAAACAGTAGTGCAAGATTCTAGCTTAGTTGATGGTTTGGGGAGTTTTGAATTGCAGGTGACTAATAATGGGGGGCAAAAAGCCTATAATATCAAAGTTGAAGTCCGAAACATTGGTAATAGTTTTATACCTGTTCTTGTCGATAGTATTGATTATGCTGCAGGCTATAAGTATATGGTTTATATCATAAATCACTTAGATGTTGGTGAAACCCATATTGCAAAAGCTAATTTTAAAACTACATTGGATACTGTAAGCTTTAGTGTTAAGGCCTCATCAGGGCATAATATTGATGTTGATACATTGAATAATCATGAGCATATTACCTTTTATAATACATTAGTAGGTTCGTCCTCTGTAGAAGGTGGAACGCTGGTTTCTTTGTATCCAAACCCTGTAAATGGTTTTCTTCATTTGTCGCTTAGCCTTATGGAAGCAAAAGTTCTTTTTTTTACCATTTACGATGCTCGTGGTCAACGGCTCCTTTCGGAGAAAAAATATTTGCCGCAAGGTGTGTCCGAAGTGGAATTTGATGTGTCGGAACTCCCTGCTGGAATGTATTTTGTAAAGGCGGAAGGTATGAATGCGTATCATAATTTTGTAATTATGCGCTAGAAATAATATGATTGGATTGAACCTATCCATAAGTCGGTAGCTATTTGCTGCCAGCTTTTTTGTTTTGTAACTGTTTAGGTACCCGCACATTTTTGCCATAAAATGCCCTTTTTGCGCCTGTTTTTGCCCTATTTTTCTCACGTAGCCCAGCTACGCTTCAAAAAATATGGCTTCAACATACACAAAAATGCCTATTTTCTGCCTAAAAACTAGGACACCTAAACAGTTACTT
>CAMZKG010000181.1 GCA_947311105.1 uncultured Saprospiraceae bacterium | reverse complement strand
TCAAGTGTCGCTTTGCTCCGTTCAAATGTCGCTTTGCTCCGTTCAAATGTCGCTTCGCTCCGTTCAAGTGTCGCTTCGCTCCGTTCAAGTGGGGAACACGGATGATGCCGATGACACGGATGGACACGGATTTTCTCGTCATGACAATTAGAACTGGGTCGCTTTCGCTCCGTTGATATTGTCGCTTTGCTCCGATTGAATGTCGCTTTGCTCGTTTATTTTACGAAAGTATAGTGTTGTGAGAAGCAGCAAAATGACTTATTAGGGTATTTGTTATATGAATAGCAATAAGCCCGATTAAAAAAGCGTTTTTTGTGCTGGGAAATAGCATGGTGCACTTGGGGGTAGATTCGGGAATAGTTTGTGTATGTAGCGGATGCTTGTCCAAAATTCGAAAAATAACCTTTAGGCATATACATCTGTATAAAGAAAAGGATAATTGTTTTGTTAAAAGGATTATTCTTGTCATTTTTGGTGTTTTTTGGAGAATGTATGCTTAAAAAAGCTTATTTTTGCCTATTATCCTGCTTTGTTTTACAGTTGAAAAAAAATAGAATGAGAAATCGTGTTACTTTAAATATTTTTATGTTTCTGTTGTTTTCTTTGGTGTCGGTTACTGCTGGTGCCCAAAATCCAGTCGCCATAAAAATGGAAGGAAAGGTGAGTACCCAAGGAAGCCCTGAAGGTTGTGCCGAACAAACACCTGGTCAGGTTACTTTTTCTAATTTTGTCGGAATGAGTAATGATATCTGGGGCGATCCTGCGGTGGATACTATCTATTTGTGTGGTGATATCTCTACTAATGGGGATCAGTTTGATTTGACGATCTCTGGTCAAGATTTGACGGGAGATCCAGATATGTCCACACCTGCTGGTGTCGGCTATGCGTTATATACCGACAAGCCGAAGATTGCTGGTTCCGATATGTTTATGGTACTTCAGGATCCACATTATATGAGTGGGGCGAATTTTTTGGTCGCTACAGGATGTGATTTGTCTGGTAGTCAAACTTTTAAAAATACAGGCTCAATACAAGGTAATTTAGCTGGTGGAGACCCTGTTTGTATTTGGTTTGCGCCCATTACTTATGATAAGCTTGATCCACCATCTCCATCAAGCTGCCAAGCTGTTTATGAAGGGGGTACTTGTGTAAAAGTAAGTATTGATGAAGCATTTCCGGTGGTTTATCTTAATCCCTTGGAAGCAGCTAATATTCAGAATCATACGGGTACTGCTCCTAATGAATTTGGTTGCGGAGGTTCTTTTATTATAAAGGGCGGGCTTCCAGAATATAATCCCAGTACAAAATACACTGTCGAGATAACAAAAGTGTCGGATCCGAGCATCAAGGCCATCATCTCTACTGTTAATATTACGCACGATCATGCCGTTTCCTTTGAAGTAGGAGAAGGAGGACTATATAGTATTCATATTTCGGATGGTAAAAGTTGTGATTTTCAGACAACAGTTGATATGCCTGGTTGTACAAGCGTAGGGTTGGATTTTGGGGATACCATATCGGCTCAAAACTCCGTGGTGTGTATCCCACTGACTGTGAATGACTTTACGGATATGATTGGGCTGGAGTTTACAATTAATTGGGATACATCTGTGATTACTTTTGATAAATTGATGGATTTGGGTGTATTGTCTGGTGGTGTTAATGCAAATTTAATTAATTCTGGGCAATTAGTCTTCTCTTGGGGTAATTTAGGAGGGACAACTTTGCCCGATGGGGATGCTATCATAGAGATTTGTTTTAAACTAACAGGGCCTTGGGGGAGTACTTCTCCTATCTGGATTGGAGGCAACCCTAATGGTAATGGCATCGCGCTAGCTAACAAGAATGGCGAAATAGGTCTTTCTCCTTCTTCCAAAAAGGGATCTGTGACTATTTTGAATCCTAATGCGATGACGATAGTTTTGGATTCTACTGCGGTAGTGTGTAAAGGCGATTTGACGGGGGGGATTTCGGCAACGGTCAGTGGTGGCGGTGGATTTCCCGTAACCATGGATTGGCAGGAAGCTAGTGGAGCGCCTTCTGGCAGTGAGACCCTAAACACTGATGGACAAACTGTAACCGTAAATGGGTTGCCAGCTGGAGATTATTTATTGCATTTTGTGGATAACGTGGGGGCGGTATTAGATACAGCTATTACCGTAGAAGATGGTCATGAATTAGGGGCAGGGCTGCCACAGGCAAACACCTTGTGTTATGGAGACACCATGAGTATTTGTCCTATTGTTTCGGTAGATGGTATTCAAATAGCAAATTTGACAGGGTATTCATTTCTATGGAATAGTGGCAGTACCGCCCAGTGTAAGGATACGATTCCGTCTGGATTCTTTGCGGTGACGGTGACAGACCCTACAGGGTGTACGGCGTCATCTTCTCAGACAATTACCCAAAAACCAATCATTCAGATCAACCCAGTAGTGACACACCCTTCCTGCAAAGGGGTTAATAATGGGCAGATAGAAGCAACACCTAGTGGTGGAACACCAACAAATCCAGGAGGAAACTATACCTTCAATTGGGATAATGTGGGTACTAATACCAATACTTCTTCTCTAATTTCTGGATTAGGGGCAGGCAAGCATTATATTACAGTGACCGATGACAATGGGTGCGAAGTGTCAGATTCCTTTGAGTTAAGTTATCAAAAAGTAATCAACTTGGCGGTGACGGGTCAAGATATTGGTTGTTTTGGTAGTGATGATGGAAAGATTTTTGGTGAAGCTAGTCATGTCGGTGGTACGGAAGCATTGCCTTATACTTATACTTGGAATCCGACAGTTACGGTGACAAATAAACCAACTGTTGATTCTATTGTGGCTAGTTCATTGGCACCTGGACTATATGAAATAACGGTGACTGATGGAGATGGATGCGTGGATAGTACAAGTGTGACTTTGAGTGAGCCTGATTCAATGAATATTGTATTGGATAGTCTTCGTCATGAATCTTGTAATGCACCAGGGATGGATGGTTTTATTTCTATTACAGCGAGTGGCGGTGCTGGCGGATATTCTTATGATTGGGGCGGTGGCTTAACTACTCCGACTATTAATGGGCTTTCTCCTGCTAATTATACGGTAGTTGTGACCGATGCTAATGGTTGTACCAAATCGGCTACTTACTCTATATTGCCTAAGACGCCACCAGTAATTACGAACATCGCAAGAGTAGATGTCGCCTGCCCAGGCAATACTGATGGTAGCCTAATCCCGACCGTGACCAACGGAAATGGTACCCAACTTTTTTATAGTTGGAGCAACAATAACGTGACGACTGCTAATAATACGAATATCGGTGTTGGTGTTTATAAGTTGAATGTAACGGATGAATATGGATGTCAGGCGACTGCGATAGATAGCATCGTGGCAACACAAGGATTTTTTATCCAAGATACGTCTTATATAGCTCCTACTTGTCCAGGGGACTCTGATGGCCGGATTATTCTGCAAATGAGTAATCCAACCGAGACATACGATTTTGCATGGGATTATGACAACACGAACCATACGAGTGTTTTGTTTAATATTCCTGCGGGGACATACAATGTGACCATTACTGGAAATACAAGTTCTTGTCCACCGATAAATGCGACCTTTACGTTGTTAGATCCGCCGTCGATAGTGACTGATGTTACCTTGTTGCAAGGTGTAAGTTGTTTTGATGGCTCTGCATTGGATGGTAGCGCTAATTGTACTGCGATGTATTCTGATGGGACAACAGGCAGTTTTAATTTTGATTGGATAAGTTATTCCTGTATAGGTGCGGTAAGTTGTACGGCAACGAACCTTGGGCTAGGAGATAGAGTTGTGACCGTGAGCGACGGTGTTTGTAATGTTAAAGATACGATTTTTATTCCTGCTCCAGATAGTGTTTTGGTTACTACAGCTATTACCAATACGTCTTGTTATGGGTATAGTGATGGTAGTATCGTGGCGATTGGTTCTGGGGGTACAGGTACGACATATTCATATGGCTGGTCACCTTCTGGTCAGTCAGGGCCCAATTTGACCAATGTTCCTGCGGGTAATTATGACTTAGTGGTTACAGATGGAGTGGGCTGTTCAGAAGTTTTTCATGTCGTAATCGATGAGCCAGATTCTTTGGAGTTACTGCTTGATTTGACGAAGACCGTGGATGTATATTGTGCGGGAGATTCTACGGGTCAGATATATGTACAGCCCGTAGGCGGGAATCCGAGTACCGGTTACACATATGCGTGGACACCGAATATTTCGGATTCTAATGTTGCTTCACTATTATCAGCAGGTACTTATTCTGTGACTGTTTCTGATGGTAAGGGTTGTACGCAATCATTGAGCCATGTCCTTTCGGAAAATCCACCTATATCTGCTACGCTAAACCCTATCTTAGAGCCAGAGTGTTATGGTTATCAAACAGTTATCTCGGTTGATACGGTGATAGGTGGTTCTGGTGGGCCTTATACTTTCTCCGTTGATTATAGTCCACCTAAGAGTATTAGCTTAGACTTTCCTGTTTTTGCTGGTGATCATAGCATTCGTGTATTTGATGTGTATGAGTGTAATACGGAGCTAGATGTTTCGATAGCAGAGCCTGATGAGATTTTTGTCAATCTACCACCAAGTATTACAGTAGAATTAGGAGATAGTGTGCAGTTGAATCCAGTCGTTAGTTCTGCGTTGCCGATTGATTCTTTTTATTGGACACCGTTGACTTATTTGATGCCAGATAGCTTGCTATATCCGCAGGTCGTTGGCTTGACACACGATCAAAACTATACCTTGGTGGTTGTAGATGCTAATGGTTGTTCGGCGGAAGCGGCAACGACAGTAGAAGTGGATAGAAACAGAAATGTCTATATCCCCAATATCTTTTCGCCAAATAATGATGGATTTAATGATGTCTTTTTTCCAAAGACAGGCATCGGAGTAAAACAAGTAAGCTTTATGAATATCTATGACCGATGGGGCGAAATAGTCTATGAAGCCAAAAACTTCTTGCCAAGAGATAATTCTTCGGAGTCTTGGAATGGAATGTATAGGGGCAAATTTATGAATCCCGGCGTCTATATCTACTTGATTGAAGTCGAGTTTATTGACGGGGTGAAACTCCTTTATCGTGGAGATATTACTTTGTTGCGGTAGGTTGCTCTGCGGGCGTTCAAATTGCCTTCGGCGTTCAAATGCCTTTGGCGTTCAAATGCCTTCGGCGTTCAATTGTCCTTTGGACGTTCAAATTGCCCTTTGGGCGTTAATTTGTCCTTTGGGCTGGCTTGTAAGTCTCTCCCTTGTCAGATTTTGCAAGTGAGATTAGGGTAAATCTAGATTGTGCTTCAAAGAATATAAATTTGTGCTTCTTTTTTCTATCTTTACGAATCTTGTATGGATAAAAAAGCAGTTATGAAAAAGAAATCCCCACTTAGGAAAGGATTGAGACTTATTTTCACCTTGGTTGGTTTGTTCTTGTTGTATGTGGTTGGTGCCATTCTATATGCCACGCTGACAGATTATCAGCCCCAAGATACTATTGCGATTAAGCCCAGTTTTGATGCGGAAGTTGCAGAGATTGGGGATAGTAGTTTGACTTTTTTTATATGGAATATCGGCTACGGTGGGCTCGGGGCAAAATCCGATTTTTTCTATGAAGATGAAGGCAGCTTACGCTCTGGCAATAGTTCGGTTCGACCAGATAAGGCCACATCGGATATGTATTTTGAAGGCATCCAAAAAACGATAAAAAGTAATCCAGCTGATTTTTATTTGCTTCAAGAAGTAGATATTGACTCCAAAAGGGGGCATCATCGCAATCAACTAGAAGGGATTCATGAAGTGCTACCGAATAGTTTTGCCAGTTTTGCCACTAATTATAACGTAAAAAGAGTGCCTTTACCTGTGCTAGAGCCTTGGAATGTCTATGGGAAAGTGGTCGGTGGATTAGGAACTTTTTCTAAGTATCAACCAGACATTGTTACACGGTTGCAATTGCCTGGTAGTTATAGCTGGCCGACGCGGGTTTTTCAGTTGGATCGTTGTGTGGGGTACCATGAGTTTCCAATGAAAAATGGGAAAAAACTGGTGGTGATGAATGTCCATAACTCTGCATTTGACAAAGGTGGAGAACTCAAAAAACAACAGATGGCTTTTATCAAACAATTAGCCATGGATGCCTACCAAAAAGGCAACTATGTCGTGTTGGGGGGCGATTGGAATCAAAATCCGCCAGGTTTTCGACCCCAGACTTATCAACCTGGATATACTACGAAACTAGCGATTCCTATTGCAACAGATGCGTTTCCCGAAGAATGGGTTTGGGTCTATGCGCCAGATTTTCCAACCAATAGGAGTGTGAAAGACCCTTATGTCAAAGGCGAGACCCCTGTGACGACGATTGATTTCTTTTTGCTTTCGCCAAATTTGCGGGCGGTGAAGACCAAGGTGATTAATGTCGATTTTGAATATTCAGATCATCAGCCTGTCTGGGTGGAGCTATTGTTGTTGTAAACTGTTGAGCTTGTTCCGAAAAGTCGTCGGTTTGAGAAACCTTGGTAAACCTAAGTAGGAAAAATAAAAATACGAAGCGAGTAGATTAAAGCAGGGGTTTCTTAAACCTTGTTAATATTGTGCATTATTGGAGCCAATTCGTGAATTGGTTGTATTTAAAAGAAACAAAATGAAAAAGATTTTAGGATATATTTCTCTATTTTTGGTAGTGATAGTAGTTGGCGTATTCTTTTTTGTTTTTTACCCAAAGACGCCGATAATCACAGGTTTTGCAGCACATAGTGTATGCTCGTGTCACTTTATTGGGCATCGCGATCAAGCATCTGTTGAGCAGAATGACAATGATATAGACGTGATTAGCCAAGCAAAAAATAGTATCGACGAAGCCAATCAATCTGTGGTCTCCAGTATTTTTGGTTTGCGAAAGCGAAAAGCCATTTATCGCAAGGGACTAGGCTGTGTTTTGCTTGGGCTAGATGGCGCCTTTCCAGCTAATAATGATTTTGTTCCCACCAGAAGTACATTAAGTGATACCTTGTTATGGCCTTACGGCAAAAAAGAAAATGTGCATTTGGATGAAAACGTACAAACAGTTGTGAATCAAGCATTTGATGCGAAAGGCGAGCAGGTGAAGAAAACTAGAGCAATCGTCGTGGTGCATAAAGGAAAAATAATAGCCGAGCAGTATGCGCCAGGATTTGACAAAGAGATGCCGCTTTTGGGATGGTCTATGTCCAAAAGCTTGGTCAATGCCCTATATGGCATCCTTTCTTTAGATGGTCAGGTCGATATTCATAAGGCAGTTGGGCTAAAGGATTGGGCGGATGATGAGCGCGCCCCGATTACCTATCATAATCTCTTGCAAATGAACAGCGGCTTGGAGTGGGCAGAAGATTATGGTTCGATTTCGGATGCAACGAAAATGCTTTTTGAAGCAGAAGACGTTTCTATGGTGCAGCGTCAAAAACCATTGGCTTTTCCGATAGGGGAGCATTGGGTTTATTCTTCGGGCACAACTAATTTGCTTTGCGGATTGCTCCAAAAACAATTTGACACCCCAGAAGCGTATTTGGATTTTCCTTATAAGCGATTGTTTAATAAATTGGGTATGACTTCCATGGTATTGGAGACCGATTTGTCTGGATGTTTTATTGGCTCTTCTTATGGTTGGGCAACGCCACGTGATTGGGCTAAATTTGGTTTATTATACCTAAATGATGGCGTTTGGAATGGGGAGCGTATTTTGCCGCAAGGCTGGGTAAAATACACTGCTATGCCTGCCAAAGGAAGTGATGGGGATTATGGCGCCCAATTTTGGTTAAATGTAGGTGGAGAATATCCCAAAAGCCCCAAGGATATGTTTTATTGTGATGGGTATCAAGGGCAATATGTCTATATTTTGCCTAGTCAAGATTTGGTGATTGTACGGATGGGGCTGGCAGGATACCCGGTCTTTGATGCGGATACGATGATTGATGGGATTGTAAGGGCGGTGGGGAAGAGCAATAAATAGACCCATTGCAATAAAAAAAAGACCGCCTACAAACGAGACGGTCTTTCTAGTGGGCCCACAGGGACTTGAACCCCGGACCACCTGATTATGAGTCAGGTGCTCTAACCAGCTGAGCTATAGGCCCTGATTTTGGATTGCAAAGATAAAATATTATCTGTCAATAGTCAACTTTTTTTTGTAATTTGAATGGCTTTTCTGCGAATGGCTGTCAATAACTCAGGTTGTACCAAACAAAAAACCGCTTTCCCAGCTAAGGGAAAACGGATTTTGCTCATTTTTTAAAACCAACAAGACTTGCGAAACCACTCGCCAGACCTGTTTTGGGACTCCTATAAATCCCTATACATAATATTTAAGAAGGTATTAAAGGCTAAGCCTAATACCCGAATAGTCAATACCCCAAAAAAGAAACACCCAACCCTGCTTTCAGTAGTCAGGTGTCTCTTGGAGTTAACCGCTCTTTACGGAGCGATTATTTTTCCAGAAGCGATAGGCGTGCGTCCGTCTTCTATAACAAAAACGTAAACACCTTTGGATATGCTGCTTCGGGACAACTGAAAAATTCCAGTTGTGGTAGATTGGTCTATTAGAACGCTCCCATTAATCCCATATAGACGCAATCTTAAATCGGTTGAAGGGTAATCTTTTACTTGGATGGTCACTTCCGTTAAAAATGGGTTAGGATAGACATCCAGTTTGATATTTTCGTTGATTGGGTTCTTTACGTCCACCATAACATACAGTCGCTCGTCGTCGCCACCTGTGGTATGTAAGGTCGAGTTGGTGTTGATGATGGTTTGACCCATTAATATTTGGGCAGAATTGATAATCTGAGTGCCGACGGGATTGTTTGGTTTTTGGGCGACCCGAAATTTTACAAAACCTTCACCATTTGGTGGGATCAATATATTCTCAAAAGTAAATAAGACAATATTTTGATCAGTAAGGCTGAAATCGTAAGGGTGGCTTGCTGCCCCAGGTTGAACCGAGATGATGTCTAGATTTTCCGAAAGGGAATCTCTAATCACCAAACTCGTCAACGTGGTTGATGTGACATTTTTGAAATAAATCAAATACGTCAAATCGGTATGAGATGTAATCTCGAATTGGGGTCCATAGCCTTTGGGATGGCCTGTCACAGTATTTGGGGTCGGTGTATTGGTACTTTCTTGGCAGTCGATGGAGATGAAATAATCAGAGTCATCTTCTGCAAATTCTGTCACCGAGCCAAGCATTATACCAGCATTATAGCCATCACATCCTTCTAGAGCAACCGTTGGGAAGCTTTTGCCAGGATGGTTAGGAGATTGATTGACGATGAGTCGGTAGGTGTGCTCATCTGTTTTTTCCGTAAGGGTCTGGGAAGCCCCAGATGGAAGCTGTACTTTGCCTTCTTTGCCGATAATCATGTCTTCAATGATGATATAATCCTGCTGTGCGGTCATGTCAGATGCACCCACATTCTGAATTGTAAACTCTACAGAATCCCCTTTGCAAGCTCCTGTAACCTTGACAGATGACTCATCCCATGAAGGCGAGACAGGTTCGCAAATCATATTAGGGGTTATCTCTGCTTTCATACATTGAGCTTGCTGTTCGATGGTGCCGAAACAGCTATTGGTGACCGTAATACTAAATCTTCCAGATTGATCTTGTGCTACATTGCCAATATTGAATTGGAGATGTTTGCCGTCGAGTAGAGCGGGGGCGATACTACTCCCAGCAAAAGTCATGAAACTATCCAAGGTAATGTCAATACTAGAAGCAAAGGCAGGGCTTGTGCCATTATTTCTGTAGTTGACCCAGTACGTCAGAGTCTCGCAGGGCTTGACAAAGGCAGAAGAGACATCCACTTCCATGTGTGGGCAGCCATTGGTAGGCGGGAGAAGGGTATTGACTCTATTTTCAGAATAGTTGACGATATTAACAAACTGAGTCGGTGTGCATGGTTGCCACGAAGTCGTTCTAGGTAACGTTTTTAGGTTGAGATTGCCAAGTTCGGTAAAGGCAAATTCAAAATTACCTAGAGCATCGGATGTGGTATATTCATAAAAAGAGTTAATTTCTATTTTTAAAGGGATGTCATTTAAGCCAGTTTCGAATGGGTCTAGCTGACAATTTTCATTAAAATCATAAATCACTTTACCTTTAAGATAGGTTGCATTGATGCCGCCAAAATATGCGTCATGGTTTAATGTAGTACTACTGCTATCGGCGACTACAAATGAATTGTCTAAAACGAATTGTACTTTTGAAAATGTTTTGCTCTTGGTAAAAAACTTAAGCTTGTAGATGCTTGTTTCGTCGGTAATAGTCACATTGGGATTGCTAAACCAATTGATTTTTATTTCTCCTTTGGACGGTTCATTATAAGCCAAAGAACCTGTAATGTTGACATCGACTACTTCAAAAAAGTCCAGGGAGCTGGTATCGTAATTGATGGTGTACTGAAAAGCAGCTACATCGATAAAATTACTTACAACAATATCGACATACAGCTCCGTGCCTACCGTGGATTCACCACCTATTGCCCTAAATGTCACTTGCCCGTTCGCTTGCGCAAAAAGTAGAGTCAACAAGATGATATGTAAGCAATTTTTCAACATGGTAAGTTTTAAGTAATTGAGTTTTCGGTGGTTGGGATGACCTGCTGGACTCTTTTCGATTTCGGATAATACAAATGTCTTGGATTTTTTACGGAGTCCAAAAGACAAAAAAATAGATTTGTTGATGATTTTTTTGGCAGAAAAGTAATTATTTTTCATTCTTTATTGTTTAAGTAGTTGAATATTAGGGTTTTGTGTTTTTAGTATTGCGCGGCATACTTGTTTTTTTGTTGAAAAAAAACCATATTTGTTGTATGCAAAAAAGCACTTTATTTGAGATTATCGCTGATTTTGACCAAAAGGAGTACAAATATATCCGCAATTGGCTTCAATCACCCATTCACAACAAGCGTCGGGACGTAAGCAAATTGTTTGATTTGCTCACAAAATCCAATAATACTAACGCAACAAAAGAGAATTTGTATCACTTTATCTATCCTAAAACGGAATATGATGATGCACGTATGCGTCAGGTGATGTTTTTTTTGCAAAAAGAATTAGAAAGCTACTTGGTTTATCAGGCGGTGCAAGAAGATGAGTTGTTTTCGGTGCGTACTTTGGCGCATGTTTATCAAAAGAAGAAGCTAGCCAAGCCTTTTGTGAAAACAATGAAAAAGGCCAATCGAGCCCTGCAACAGTATCCTTATAGAAATCGTCACCATCTGAAATATGAGCACTTGCTTTTACAAGAAGAATATGACTTTACGAGTGCACGTGGTCGGTTTCAGGAGTTAAATTTGCAAAGTCTTTCAGATACATTGGAGCGTCATTTCCTTGCGGAAAAATTGCGGCATGCTTGTATGATGTTGTCTCATGCTCGAGTTTTTAAGAAGGATTATGACTTTGGTATATTGGCTGTCGTGCTAGAGTATGTGGAGCAACGAAATTGGTTGGATCATCCTGCGATTTCATTGTATTATTATAGTTATCGGGCTTTGACGGAGACAGATCGGCATTGGTTTGATTTATTATTGAAAGATATGGGCAAATGGAAGTCTGTCTTGCCCAATGATGAAGAGCGCGAAATCCTTCTACTTGCCATTAATTTTTGTATAGGCAAGATAAATGAAGGAGACAAAACGTATTATCAGCAGGTATTGCCGCTTTATCGAAAGGGCGTAGAAGATGGTACGTTACTAATGAATGGACAAATTTCCCGCTATACTTTTATTAATATTGTTTCGGCTGCTTTGCATGAAAAGGATTATGATTGGGTGGAGACCTTGCTAAGGGAGTATAGTCATTTATTGGAAGAGCGCTTTCGCGAAAGCACGGTTAATTTATCGTACATTAGTTTTTATTATGCACAAAAGAAGTATCGGCAGGCGATGCCATTAATAAATGAGACCGTATTTGATGATATCTTGATGGGATTGTTTGCAAAGAGTTTTTTGGCGAAAATATATTTTGAATTGGATGAAGACCTGGTCTTAGAGTCTTTTATTGATAGCTTTTTGGCTTATTTGCGGAGAAAAGAAGTAATGGTTTATCACCGAAAAATTTATAAAGCTTTTGCGCTTACGCTGAAAAAGATAATGCGATTAGATATAGATGATACAGAAGGGCGTGCAAAGTTGCGACAAGAAATTATTGATTTGGATATTGTGGCTGAGCGGGATTGGTTGTTGGCGCAGTTGAATTGAATTTCGGTAATGGTATAACGATGGTCGCCGCCAAGTAATGGATTGTGAAATTTATTTCACACCTTCGAGTAGCGTAGCGAGTATTTTTTGAAGGTCAAAGGCAAAAGGCGAAGGGCGAAAGGGGCTCGGTGCTAAAGTCATCAACCAAAGCGAAGATAAAGGCAAGGTGGAAGCCGCCGCAGGCAATGGAACGTGAAATTCATTTCACGCCTTCGAGTAGCGAAGCGATACGAGTATTTTTGTTTATTTCTAGTGTAAGATTTTGATTCTTTGCATTCAATTGAACACTTGCGCACTTGAACGCTTGAACAGCAATTGGGCATATTTCGAAAAACTCTTGCTCAAACCCAATAAAAAGCCACAAATACTAGATGGTATTTGTGGCTTTTGGCGTAAGCTATATAATCAGAATGCCTTAGAGCTTTATAAAGGAAATGGTTCCTTTTCCTGATTTGGTATGCGCTACAAGGAGATATTTACCCGCTTTCAAATGGTTAACGTCAATATTTTGTTTTCCTGTAAAGGCATTGCCAGAACGCAAAAGGAGTTTTCCCGAAAGGTCAAAAATCTCTAGACTTTCAATAGATAAGTCATTCGTCGAAAGACTTAGGATGTCATGAACGGGATTGGGGGCGAGTG
Source organism: uncultured Saprospiraceae bacterium (assembly GCA_947311105.1). Classification (GTDB taxonomy): domain Bacteria; phylum Bacteroidota; class Bacteroidia; order Chitinophagales; family Saprospiraceae; genus HyVt-613. Next base: position 1,973 of record CAMZKG010000181.1, on the reverse strand, counting down.
AGAGTTGTTCTGAAATAGATGGGTCAACAGTGTTGACTAAAGTAACTCCTGATTTGGCGACAATCCAGTGCTTTGGGTCAAATTGAAGCTCGTCAATAGGACCAGAAAGTTGGATGTCATAAGTTTGACCATTGAAGTCATTTTGGACGATGATTTCTTGATTGATGCCTGTTCCGATAGCTTGCAAAGGGATTTTCATTTTGAAATAGTTGGCTGCCACGGATTGTTCTTGGTTGATGGCAATATGCACGATATTGTCAGGGGTTTGTGACCACTGGACATCATATAGAGGGTAGCCTTCACCGGTGAACCAAGAGTCAAAAAATTCGGTCAAATCCATGCCGCTAGTGGCTTCTAAGTGCGCTTTTAATTGGTAAGTCCGTCCAAATCCATATTGGAGAGCGGGATCCGTTAGATAATTGCGGATTCCGTGGAAGAAATTGTCGTCTCCAATTGTCCAACGCAACATGTGGAGCAACATCGCTCCTTTGCTATAACTCAATCTCCAACTAAAAATATTGCCGACGATAGTGGTGTCAACTACTTTTACCGAGCCGCCTGGCTGCGAGACGACTGTATTAATTTTATTATCAAGCCAAGATTCAAAGTTTTGTCCTCCCAGCCCATGCTCGTAGGTTAGCCCTTCGCAGTAGGTCGCAAACCCTTCATTGAGCCATATATCTTCCCAGCTTCCACAAGTTATGTCATCCCCAAACCACTGATGTCCAAGCTCGTGAGATAGCAATCCATGATCAAAACTAACGGCAAAAGTCATGGTCGTATGCTCCATGCCGCCACCCCAGCCAAACTGAGCATGGCCATATTTTTCTTTCCAGAAAGGATACACACCAAATAAATCATTGAATACTTCCATGACTTGGACTAGGTTGCCTGTACCCTCCTTAGCGGTCATTTCATCTTCTGGATATACATAATTCAGCATGGTTATATTGCCAGAGTCGGAGACGATGGTATCTGTATATTCTACGTAGTTGGTTGTTGCGAAAGCGACCAAATACGTAGGAATAGGGTATCTGTGTTTCCAATGATAGGTGGATTTACCGTTCTGGGTAGATTCGTCCACTAACAAGCCATTGCTTCCTACTTTGTTGCCTATCGGCACCGTGACGGTGAAATCTAAGCTGTCGATTTTATCAATTAGGTCTTGTTTGCAAGGCCACCACTCGTAAGCACCATAAGGCTCGGAAAGTGTCCACATGACAGGAATACTATCAACACTATGATGGGTACTTGTGATGAAGGAGCCAAAACCGCCGCCCGAAGGTGGAATGCCGTGATAGACTATTTGAACGGCATCGAGAGTGCCTAGTGGCAAGGGATTAGGAAAAGGAATGGTGATTTTGTCATCCGTGTGGGAAAAGTTGACGCTGTTTCCATGGTAGAAGACGTTATCTACGGTCAGTTGATCCACCAAGTCAATGACCAATTCTGACAAGTTGTCTTTTGTTGCTTTGAAGGACGTAGTGACGGATCCCGCGATGGCTTTTATAGCGGGGTTTACTTCTATATTCAAATCCTGATGGGTAACATCAAAACCCCTTGCTTCGGTATTGCCCCTTGAGTTTATGATGTTTTGGGTCCAGCGTTGTTCGTTTTGGATTAATTGCAGGTGTTCTTTATCTTGTGCTTGCGCACCAAAAGCTACGAACCAAAGGCCTAGCAGGAGTAAATATTTAGTCATCTTCTTGTTTTTATGATGAAAGGGTGACTGATGAATCAGTTGGGTCTAGAAAAAACGTTGTGTTCTTATCTTTGTTTTAGAAAAAGCGAAGAAAGCCATACTTTGCCCTTTTTTTGACAGTTTTTGGCGGTTCTCCATTTTACGAAAGTGACCTAATCAATGGTTCGGTAAAAAAACAATACTCCGACGTAGCCTGCCACGCCTCCGACGTCTTCCTTGATTAAGGCAAAATTTGAAGGTATTTGAATAAAAAGAAATCCCTGCCAAAAGT
>CAMZKG010000180.1 GCA_947311105.1 uncultured Saprospiraceae bacterium | reverse complement strand
TCATTGACAATAATAAACTCCACAAGGTTTTTGGGATAATTTTGCGCAAGCAGATGGCGGACTAATGAGCCAATATTCTCGGATTCGTTTTTTGCTGCAACAAGAACAGAAATAGGCGTCTTGGGCAAAAAATCTTCAGGAGTTTTCCTTGCGGAAAATGTTTGCCATTTATTTTTGAGCAAAAGCGTAATCACTAGATACCCAAGCCCCAGAATAAGCCCCAAAATAGACACCGTATTCATCGACTACAGCTCAAAAAACTGGTCATATTCATCATTCGATTTTTCTTTGGTCTCTGGCTCGACTTCCGTCAAATCTTCAAATTCTGTAAAAGTCTCTTTTTCCTCCGTCGGTGGTGGCTCAAAGAAAAAATCAAAAGGCGACTGCGGGGCATCACTTTCGGGAATAGGCTTCCGCAAGGCTTTAAGAAACAAATGCAAAGCCACAAACGGATAAAGTAAAAAAGTCAATAATATCGCTCCAATACCCAACATCGGCATTCGCTGAACTAAAACCCACAGCTGTTTGACATAATTCACCACCACCTTATGTCGGATGATTAACGCCCCAATAATCAGTATTGGCGATGCCCAATACAAAAACTTAGCAAATGCCGAAAATAGGTAAAACAATCCAAATAGGAAGGCCACCAATAGCACAATCGACAAGATGCCCCCGAATGGATTATTGCTTCTATTTTGATAATTAAAATTCATACCACGAAATTACAAACTTTATACACAGAATGCAGAGATTTTGGATGGGATTCTTGTTTTTTTCGATAAAGCAATTAGTTTTGGCATATTTTACCCATAAAAGACGTAAAAAAACCCAAGTAATGTAAGCACTACTTGGACTTCTAAAAATCAAGAATTTAGGTAATTGATTAGATTAATTTTTCACAAATCGTTTCACTAAACGCTTATCTATATTTGAAAACTCAATCAAATAAAGACCTTTTTCTAAACTTGATACATCAATTCCATTTTCAGCAACTTTACCCTTCAATATCGTCTCCCCAACCATATTTATGATTCTAAAATCACTCAATACTTCTCCTAAAAACTCAATATTCAACCTTTCATGAACTGGGTTAGGATAAATTGATACTTCATCATTTGTAAAATCATCTTCCAATTGTGTTTTACTCTGAGTAGTCTCTACATGATTTTCTCCTGCAAACCCTGTAATGCCGGCAAAAGTTGCGGCATTAAGTGCAAATCCATCAACTGCCATATCACCCTGCCAAGTATTACCAGTAGTACCACGGAATCGCAAAGTCAGCATGTTGCCAGCATAGGCACCTAAGTCGATAAACGCAGTATGCCATTGATTGCCTTGGTTTCCGCTTTTCGCCCAGATATTATTCCAAGTTACACCTCCATCTATACTTGCATCAAAATATAACTTACCCATATTAAAACCACCATACATGTGATATGAAAATTTACATTTTGCATAATTCATTCCAGTCAAGTCTATACAAGGGCTATTCACAATCGCCGTTTTGTAAGGGTAGTTAGGATTAGAAGACTCTACATAGATATAATAGCTTCCTGTATTCGCAGAGCTTGGGCCTGTAGCTGTTGATGGAGTAGAACCAGAATAAACTGTCCAATCAAAATCATCTCCACTTCCTTGCGTCCATAACCCCAAGGTGTTTTCAAAGCTCTCGAAATACGGATAGGTTGTTACAGTTGACGCACAGCTATTTGTCCCCCCACATGATGTACCAACACCTACTGCGCACCAAGCTTCAGTTACAGCAATCTCTGCTGCCGACCCAGCCCCAAACAAGTCAATTGCTGACTGAATACCTGCTGTTCTAGCATCTATGTATTGAGAACCAGGAGTAAGATATACATTAATCATACGATAAGCAATTTTGGCTGCATCATCAATGCCAATTCCTGTAACTCCATATGCATATCCAAAATCATTTACTCCTGTACCTCCATCACTTACCAGATAATACCAATAATTTAGTACTCCGCTATTGGTATGTACACCTCCATTGTCTGCGGCACCAACGTACCAGTTTGTCCCCAAATATGTATCAGGCTGCCCTTCAGCATTCGGATTACTCATATCCCTAAGCGCAATATGTCCAGGTCTCATCTCTATCTCTTCTCCAATAAGCCAATGCTGCTTTGTCGGATCTGTGAAGTGTTCAATAGATGCACCCCAAATATCAGAAAAACCTTCATTCATAGCTCCTGATTCATAAGAATATGTCAAGTTAGCAGTATTAGACATTACGGCATGGCCTATTTCATGTGCAACAACATCAATGGATGTTAAGGCATCGAATCCACCAGGCCCACTGCCGTCACCATAGGTCATTACGCTTCCATTCCAATAAGCATTATTGTAAGAATTGGCATAGTGGACATAGCTTTTAATTTTAGCTCCTGCATTATCATAACTATTCCGACTATGGTTTAGCAACCAGTAGTCATAAGTCATCTCTGCCCCCCAGTGAGCATCCAGTGCCGCATTATCTTTTGCAGCATTGTTATATTCAGCAGCAGACCAAGTATTATCATTATCGACAAAGTCAACCGCTGCGCTATAATTGGTGCCAGTATTCATGTCATAAGTTTCTATCCCAAGACCTCTAACTGTCTCTCGCAGCCGAAAGCCTCCTAACGTAAGTCCTGTCTGTATAGTCCGAGTTCCAGAATATCTTGTTTCTGCTAGCCCCGACGGGGGTGCTTCATGCGCTGCTTCAACATGATGAATAATCTTGTCAGCATACAAAAATGCGCCCGAATTTGCATCTATGTAAATATATGCCCGACTCACTGGATTCGTTGCATAAATGTCAAACTTGTACGCCAATTTTATTTGGGGCTTCCCTCTTTTTTCTTTCAAAATCGGAAGTATGACTAGGTCACCTTTTGGTTTTGAATATTACATTATTGCTGCATCGGGGCTATCCCACATATACTCCTTTGCGCCGACATGAGCAATTGCGAGCTCTAAGGCTTGATGTTTTGCTACTTTAGGATTTACATCCAAATCGCCAACGCTATAATAATCCCCGTTAAAAGATTTAATTAAACCGTCCTTCGCATGCACGTTGTAACGCCCAAATTCAACATCAAGACCTTTGTACGTTTGTTGAAATTGAGTGTGTGTCATTCCTAAGTCATCTGAAATTTGTTTCTGTGAAATATATTTCTCATCAGATGTCAAAGTCATTTTGTGGCGCAACAAATCTGCGGCTTCCGCAACCATAAACATCTCACCTGAATTAAAACCAAAACAATGATAGTTGACGGTATATTTTTTTTGTAGTTATAATTCCTTTGACCTTTGGCTTGACTACTTGATTTTATCATAGCCCAGATGAGGAAACAAATCACTTACAACCTTGTTAAAAGGACAAAAAAGAAAAATGTCCAAAATAGGAGACTCCTTGTACGCGATTTATGCCATTCAGCGCTTTAGCACCAAAAAGAGCTTGACAAAGATTTTTGACACGCCCACCATCCAGCAGTTGCCTGCAAAAGCGTATCTCCAAAAAATAGAGGAGATGCCTGATGCTTTGGTGGTGGATTTGCGCACGCCTTTAGAATATAAGCTGTCCCATCATCCAAGAGCCATAAACATCAATTTTTTGTACAACTTCAAGGGAAAAATAGCAAAACTCGACAATACTAAGCCGATTTTTATCACCTGCTTGACGGCGCATCGCAGCCCTTATGCAGCGCTTTTACTCAAAAAACTTGGGTTTAAAGAAATCTATGATCTGAAGGGCGGATTTGTGACTATTCGCTCTTTGATTTGATGTTTTTATTTTGTTTACTCTGTTCAATTGTGCAATCGCTCAATCGTTCAACTGAAACCAGCTTGAAAATCTTTGTTTAAATTGGAGCCCACAGAATAAAGCTCTGTCGTCCATTCCATGCTTGACTGACCTAGGCTAGGTTGTAATACTTCGCAAAGGTTTAAGAATCCACGAATTTTAATCGATCTTCTAGGCTTTTTCATCGCTAGGGGCTTTGGCTAGCCAAGGTTTCTCAAACCGTACGCTTGCACAATTGAACAAATATTAGACTCAATATTAAGTATCTTAACAATACATCTACAAAACTAGCGTGAAACTTTCCCAAAAAGTCTTTACTTTCGCATAAAAAACCATGCGTTTTCTACTACTTTTTCTACTATTTATTGGTGCAGCTCTTGTTTGGCAAGGGTGCAAAACACAAGAAATCTCATTTAAAGACTATAAAGGTCCCAAGCTCATATTTGGCAAAGGGGGCGGATTTACGGGTGCCGTAGATGAATATACGGTTTTTCCCAACGGTCAAGTTTTTCTTAAGAAAAATGATGGAGCAGTGACTGCTTACGCAAAAATTAAAAAGAAAAAAGCTAAGAAACTCTTCAAAAAGGCGATTGAGATGAACTTGATGAAAATGTCCTACAAAAAGCCTGGGAATATGTACTATTACATCGGCTACAAAAAAGATAATGAATTTTCTAAATCTACTTGGGGGCGTGAAAAGCACCTTATCAATGAGCCTTTAGATGCCTTTTTTAAGACATTTTTTGAGCTCCTACCGAAAAATAAACCTACTGGAGTGTCCAGTGAAAAATAATTATCAAACCCAAAACTTTAAAATTACGGATTATGAAATCTCTAATACCTATTTTTATAGGGCTCATGTTCTTTGCGAATCCTATTTTTGCCCAAAAAGGATTAAAAAAAATTACACCTAAAAAAGCATCTAACGGCATAAAGACAGCTCCTGTTGGCTCACTGAATCGTGCCACTTTGCCGTCAGGGTCTTCTTACTTTAATAATACCTTAAACCGATTTGAATCGTTGGGCACACCTACCGGGCAGAGTCGTTCTAATGTCATGATTGGTAGCCCTATTAAAGTGGTCGCTTTTTCGCCGCAAGGCTTACCTACCTGGGTAGAAGGCAACTTGTCCATCAATACCAGGGACATTAATATCGCAGACCAAGCATACCTTTACTTGGATGAACTAAAATCTCGGATGCGCATTGCCAATCCCAACGATGAGTTTGTTATCACTAAGACACAACAAGATGACCAAGGAAAGACACACATCCGCATGGAACAATCTTTTAATGGTTTGCCGATTTATGCCAGTGAAATCATCCTACATGCCAAAGGTGACAAAATTGTAGGTTTTAATGGTCATTACCAACCGACTCCAGCTATTGACATTAATCCTAGTTTGGCGAAAGCCAGTGCCATCAGCCTAGTTAAAGATGATCTTGCGACCAAAGCGACTTTTGCGCCTTTTCCGCAAGGAAAATTAGCCGCACAATTTACACCAGCGCACCAAGATGAAACGCAATTGGTTGTCTATTATGATGATGCTCCAATAGCTCATTTGGCTTGGCAAGTAAATATACACCCAAATATCACCGAAGAATGGTTGTATTTGGTGGATGCCCATACGGGCAAAATCTTAGAGTCCCATATCAACAGTTGTCAATTTGCGCACAACGACCAAATAAAAGAAGCAATCAAGCAAGCCAAAGAAGCCAAGAAGGTGGATGCCACAACTAGTGTCCAGCTGGATCCTTTGGATGGTAGCTTAGACGCTAGTGGATTGGATTTGAATAATTTGCTTCGCCAGTTTAAGACGTACAGTATAACGGCTCAGAGTACTAATTTTATGATTGATGTGACCAGATCTATGTACAATGCAGCAGGCTCCACATTGCCTGATGAGCCTGCGGGGGCTATTTGGACGATTAACGGAAACAATACCAGCCCACAGGGCAATGACTTTCAAGTAACTCACCTAACCAATGGGTCTAATAACTGGGGAGACAAAAAGGCGGTTTCGGCACATTATAATGCGGGTCTGGCTTATGATTATTACAAAAATACTTTTGGGCGTAATTCTATCAATGGGCAAGGTGGTACCATCATCTCCATCGTGAATGTAGCTGACGAAAATGGCCAAGGTATGGATAATGCCTTTTGGAATGGTAACGCCATGTTTTACGGTAACGGAAAGGACGCGTTTAAGCCTTTGGCGGGCGCGCTGGACGTGGCTGGACATGAGATCTCGCACGGGGTTATTCAGAATACGGCAAACTTAGAGTATCAAGGAGAATCTGGTGCTTTAAATGAGTCTTTTGCGGATATTTTTGGAGCAATGATTGACCGTGATGACTGGAAGATGGGAGAAGATGTGGTCTTTACTTCTGTTTTTCCGTCAGGAGCTTTGAGAGACTTATCCAATCCACATAATGGAGCTTCACAGCTTGGTCAGGCCGGTTTTCAGCCCGCCCACGTAAACGAACAATATAATGGCAGCCAAGATAATGGCGGTGTACATATTAATAGTGGAATTACCAACAAAGCCTATTTTTTGATTGCTACGGCCATCACAAAGGATAAAGCAGAGAAAGTTTATTATAAGGCTTTGACGGATTATTTGACGAAGCACTCACAGTTTAAAGACTTGCGTATTGCTGTTTTAAAAGCAGCGGAAGATATTTATGGGGCGGGCTCTAGCGAAGTGAATGCGATTGGTCCCGCTTTTGACCAAGTGGGTATTACTGGGCCTAATAGCGGCGGCGGTACGACCAGCCCTAATAATAATTACCAAGATGACTTAGCGCCTAATCCTGGACTAGATTTTATTGTTTATCGGGATTCTACTAAGGGAAATAAACTGAGTATGGTCAATAGCGCTTGGACTGTTTTTCCTAACTTTTCATCGACTATGGAGTCTTTGACTCAGCCGACAGTCACGGATGACGGGGCAAATATTCTTTATGTGGCATCTGATTATACCGTCCGTAATATTACCTTGGACTGGCAGGTGGGTACTTCCATGGATGAAGTGTTTGTTAATTCAAACGATAATAGAAATGTCGCCGTGTCTCCAGATGGCAGCCGTTTGGCTGTTTTATCAACGAATAATGATAGTATCATTTGGGTTTATGACTTTGGACTTCAAGCTTGGAGTGATTTTGTTCTATACAACCCAACTATTGACTCTACGGTGACTTACAATGTGGATTTTGCCGATGTGATTCATTTTGATTATTCTGGAGAGTACATCATGTACGATGCGCAAAGTACCAATAAAAATAGCCAAGGAACGGATGTGTCTTATTGGGATATTGGTTTCATACATGTGTGGGACAATGGAGCTAATACTTGGGCTGACGGAAACATTACAAAACTATTTTCCGGCCTTCCGGAAAATGTCAGCGTAGGTAATCCTACTTTTGCAAAAAACTCTCCATATATCATTGCTTTTGATTATTTTGATGATAGCAACCGTTGGCTCTGGGGAGCAAATATCGAGACTGGAGATGCCGAAGAAATCGCTGAAAACGATGTGTATGCGCGCCCTTCTTTTGCTCCTAGTGACAAGTTCTTGATTGCCGACTCTGGTATTAACGGGGGACCTGCTACCGAAATCTATACGGTTTCTCTGGCGCCGAGCAAGTATCAATATGGTGGTAGCTTACAACAAATTATTGACAATGCAGGCTGGGGTACTTGGTTTGCTAATGGTACTCGTTCGTTGGTCTTAGATGCCGACCAAGTTTTGGAAGATGATAAAATGATTGTTGCTCCGAATCCTTTTAGTACTTCGCTTTCTATTCGTGGAAAAGAAGGCCGTATCATCCAACAAGTCAATGTTTTTGATACCCAAGGAAGATTGATTACTAGCCAATCTCCTAATCGCTCTAATACAAGTATTGATATGGTGGATTATCCTGCGGGGCTGTACTTTGTTAAAATTATGGATCAGGATGGGGGCGTGCGGTTGATTAAGGCGGTGAAGCGGTAGTTGTCCTTCGGACGTTCAATTTGCCCTTTGGGCGTTCATTTGCCTTCGGCGTTCAATTTGTCCTGCGGACGTTCATTTGCCTTTGGCGTTGATTTGTGCTTCGCACGTTCAATTTGCCTTCGGCGTTCAATTGTGCTTCGCACGTTTAATTTATACAAAAAAAAACAGAGTGCGAAAGCACTCTGTTTTTTTTTGTTTACCTAGGATAATTCATGAATTGTCCTACGGGGTGGAAATAATTTTTAAACTCATGTCCATTGATTTGGCGGAATGGGTTAAGGCACCTACCGAAATGAAATTTACGCCTGTTTTGGCGATTTTCCGTAAGGTTTTCATGGTTACACCACCCGATGCTTCGACTTCGTATTTTCCATCAATTAATTTGACGGCTTTTCTCATTTGCGGCAGCGTAAAATTATCTAGCATAATGCGATTGACTTTGCCGACTTTGAGTACTTTTTTGAGCTCTTGGATGTCTCTAACTTCTACGGTCGATTTTAGGCGTAGCTTATGCTTTTTATTATAAGTGTTAATCCGCCGAATGGCTTCTTCAATACTTCCACAAGCATCTACATGATTGTCTTTAATCATGAATCGGTCATAGAGCCCCGTTCTATAATTGGTACAACCGCCGATTTTTACGGCCCATTTTTCCAAAAAGCGGATTAAAGGGGTTGTTTTTCGGGTGTCTAGTACTTTTACCGGAAGGTCAGCTACTGCGGCAGCATACTGTTGGCTTTGGGTGGCAATCCCACTCATTCGCTGCATACTATTTAGTAAAAGGCGCTCCGCTTTCAGCAGTGCTTGGCTGTTGCTAGTTACCGTAAAAACGATGTCGCCATACTTCACTGGACTACCGTCTTTGATCAGTACTTTTACCTTCGCCTTAGGGTCAACGTGCTTGAAAATCTTTTTGGCTAAAGCTACTCCTGCGATAATGCCATCTTCCTTGACCAAGAGCTTTGCCTTAGAACGACTTTTCGGATTGATGCAAGCTAATGACGTGTGGTCACCCCCTTGGATATCTTCTTTCAAGCCTGCGACAATAAAATCGGCTATTTGTTGGTTACGTTTTTTCATCTAATTGGCTTTAGAAAATTACACCGATTCTCAGTGCTATTGCGCTCATATTTGCCTTCGAATCATCAGTTGTTGTGCCACCGATTTTTCCGGAGTTTTCTGTCAAATCCACAAAAGCCTTTTGAAAGGCAAGCCCACCGACAAGCTTCGTGGTAGAGCTAAGGTCGTATTCTGTACCAACTCCAAATCCCCAAGACACCGTAAAACCTTTTACTTCGTCGCGGATATTTTCTTTTTCTCTATTGGCATCTCCTGCCGCTTTTATGGCGCCTGTTGATTTAGAAACAAAACCAAGCGTAAAAATAGGCAGTTCGGCATAAAAACGGAATAACCCAAACTCATTGGTTCGCATTTTCATCCCCATAGGGATTTCTACGTATTGGAGATTGTATTTTAAGTTGACACCATCAGGTAAGGTGTCAGAAGTAACAGAAGGCCAGAATGTACCGCCATTGTTATATTTCAGGGTGCCACCGTGATTAAATGCAAAATTCAATCCTCCCGTAAAAGAGTAATTTTCGGCAATATCATACTCCCCGATTAAGCCTAGTTTAAAACCTAGGTTCGGTCCATTGCCATTGATGTTTTTATTGTCTGTAGAAAGCCAGCTAAACGTAGGGCTTGTTTGCATGCCAAATCTAAACTTACCATCTTGGGCTTGCGCCAAAAAAGTACAAGTCAAACTAAACAATAAAGCTATTGCAATTTTTTTCATGTCTTTATTTTTCTAATTTTGAAATAGGAATGCCAAAGATAGTGGTTTTATATAATGTAATCGGCGTGTTTTTCGTTCAATTTGCTCCACAAAACGCAAACCTACCTTTTAAAAGTACGTAGAAGTACTACAAATTGATACCTTTGTTTAAAACAAAACGCTTAATGAAAGTTGATAATGCTCTAGTTCTTCGCCAAAAACATACACTTGCCCTACTTGGAATGAGTCTATTTTTGCTATTTTCCGTGTTTTTTAGCAGTTGCAAAGAAGATGAATATATCCCTGATGTCAGTACGCTAAGCGTTGATTTGCAAGTTGTAAGATTTGATAGTCTCCTTTACAATATTGATAGCGCAGACGTTCCTGCTTTTTATCAAGACTTTACAAATCATCACCATGATTTTTTGGAAGGATATATCCATGTGATGGTGTCTCCTGGTGTAAAAGTAACCGATACGATTGATTTTCTCTTGGCTATGAAAAACCCTGGCTTGCGCAAACTCTATGATACCACTCAAGTGCTTATTGGAGATTTTGGTAAGGAGCGCAAAGAGCTCAAACAAGCCTTTAAATATGTCAAATACTATTTTCCCAACAAGCCGACACCGACTTATTATACTTATATTTCTCAATTTGGAGTAGGTGGTTTTACTTATGGCGAATCTGTACTAGGTACTAGTTTAGACTTTCATTTGGGAGGAGAATTTCCTTATTACGATCCTATGATTTTTCCTAATTATATCAAAAGGTGGATGGATGTGGAGCATATAGTCCCTGATGCGATGCGCGTTTATGCTAATGATTTGGTGGGCGAAGTGCAAGGCGAACAGTTTTTGGATTATATCATCTCCAATGGCAAAGTACTTTATCTATTGGATCATTTTTTACCGACGACACCTGACAGCATTTTTCTGAATTTTACGTCCGAACAACTCAAATGGTGCGAAGACAATGAATTCAATATGTGGTCACACTTTGTCCATGAAGACTTACTCTATTCCAGCAAGCAAAAGGACTTTCGCAAACTCATCAACCCTAGCCCAACGTCTTCCGGAATGCCTGCTGAATCTCCAGGGCGTACCGGAAATTATATGGGCTGGCAAATCATTAAAGCGTACATGAAGCGTCACCCTAAGACTACTTTTGAGCAGTTAATGGCGCTCAAGGACTCTAAGAAAATTTTGCAAGAATCTAAATTTAAACCTAAAAAATAGGTAACTATTTAGCTACCCGCATATTCATGCCATAAAATGCCTATTTCTGCCTAAGAATAGGAGTACCTAAGCAGTTACAAAAATAGAGACGCTCTTTTGGCTACTATTTTTGTCCAAAAGTAAGCGTTCCATCAGGAAATGACAAAATCAATTGGTCGCCCGCTAGTCGAAAAGTAGTTACTTTTTCTAATAGCCGAAGATAGGTCATTTCTTGCTTGCTAGAATCGTCACAGTACATCTCTGTCGCACCGATATCTGAGACGATGAATCGGTTGCCTTCCATCCGTAATTGCCCAAAATAATTATTACAGCCGCCACTACCAGACACCTTATCTCTCTCTACAAGCAATGTAATTCCCGTCTTTGTTCGATGTACATCTCTGGCCACACCCCGCATTGTAATAGATTTTAACTGCCACTTTATGTCATGAATGGTACCTTTCGTTTCATCGGCTGCGGTCTCTTTAGGGCTAGAAGAGAAAACCAATTTACCGCCATCCCATGTTAAGACCAGCCGATTTTCTTTTTGGGTATAACTTGTGACGCTTTCTAGCGCCCGAAGGTATTTGGTTTCAAACTTACTGGCGTCTTGACAATACATACGAGTAGCCCCAATCTTAGAAAGGGTAATTTTGTCCCCAATAAGCTCATACTTCCCGAAGAAATTATTACAACCACCTTTCCCCGTTATTTTTTGCTCTCCGACCACTAATGTTGCAGGAAAAATATGCTCACTTTTTCCCGCAAGGGTCACCGACTCCAAATACCAAGTCTTATTCAGAATGTCCACGGGTTCGCTAGCAGCTTGGTTGGACGTGGTTTGGTTTTGCTTGCAAGTAGAACTCGAAAAAAGGACAAGCATCACTAATAGCGGCAAAAACATTTTCATAAGGCATCTTTTAGGCGAATATACGGAAAAGTAGGCTAAGCACTAGATTTTTGAGTAGGATTAACGAATCATTAGTTTTCCTTTGCGTATCTTCATCGCATGAAAATCTTGATTGCACCTGATAAATTTAAAGGCTCAATGACCGCCCTGGAAGTTTGCGAAAGCATCACTAAAGGGCTAAAAAAAAGCTCCAATGCTCCTGTTTGTGTTGTACATCCTTTGGCTGATGGTGGCGATGGTTCTATTGATATTTTGGCAGACTACCTGCCCCTTTCCATCGTGAATTGCTCCACAACCGACCCGCTAGGACGTAAAATCCCTGCCCATTATTACCTTTCGGAAAAAGCGGCTTTTATCGAACTGGCGGTCGCTTCGGGATTGACTTTGCTTGCGCCAAAAGAGCAAAACCCCATGAATACAAGCACGATTGGCACAGGAGAACTCATCAAAGATGCCATCGAAAAAGGAGCTAAATCTATTTATCTATTTGTTGGGGGAAGCGCAACGAATGATGGCGGAATGGGGCTAGCTCATGCGCTGGGCTTTCGTTTTTTGGACAAAAACGGCAGCGTCTTACATCCAATCGGAAAAAACTTAAACAAAGTCGCTCAGATAGATGACTCCAAAGTCCAAATTGATTTTACGAAAGTACAGCTTACCATGTTAAACGATGTCTCTAATCCATTGTTGGGCACTAGTGGTGCTGCTCATACTTTTGCACCGCAAAAAGGAGCTTCTCCGCAAGAGACCAAACTTTTAGAGCAAGGGGCGAAGCACTTTGTGATGCTTTTGCGAAAGCAATATAATATCAATATCACTAATCTGAATGGCGCAGCCGGTGGGGTGAGCGCTTGCTTAGTCGGTCTCCTAAATGCCCAAATTCAAAGTGGAATCAAAAAAATAATGGAGTGGACTCACTTTGAGCAAGCAGTCTTAAAAGCCGATTTGGTCATCACAGGCGAAGGTCAACTTGATGCCCAAAGTTTTGTGGGCAAGGTGGTCGGTGAAGTAGTCCAGCTTGCGCAAAAAAATAACAAACCTTTATGGCTTTTGGTGGGGCGCAATGAGCTAAAAGATACCGAGTTACAAGCCGTCCAGACCAATCATATCCTGTCCATTATGGATGTTGCAAAAAACATGGATGATGCATTGGAGAATGGATCGATTTATTTAGAGCAATTGGCTTGGGCTGTTGGAGAAAGATAAAAGGTTATTCTGCAGGCTCCTTTTTTAGCAATGACTCTATCTGATTTCAGTTAAACGATTGCACAATTGAACAAAATAAACTTCTGCTCTATTCCTTAACTATAGACGACAACGATTTTCGGAGCAAGCTCAAATCTTTAACCCGCAATATACTCCTGCTGCCCCAATTTTTTTAGCATCCGTGCATGATCCGCAATCGCTGCACCAAAAGTTGGTTGATGATAATAGGGCAGCCCATATTTATGAGCGGTTGCTTTGACAATTTTAGAAACAGCAGGGTAGTGGACATGACAGATATTGGGAAACAAATGGTGCTCAATCTGATAATTTAATCCACCGACCAACCAAGTCAACAGCTTCGACCCATTGCCAAAATTACTTGTTGTTTTTAGCTGATGCACTGCGATAATATCTTCCATTTTATGCTCGCCGTCCGGCTCAGGAAAAGCCGTCTCTTCTATCACATGGGCTGGTTGAAAAACCAAGCTCAAAATTAACCCTGCAATAAAATGCTTCACCATAAAAGCCGTAAGTATAATCCAAACAGGAACACTCAGTACCATTATCGGCAAGACAATCATAAAGAAAATATACAAAGCCTTTGTCAAAAATATCCGAGCAATCGCTTCTGTATATGTAGCTTCTTGCTTTAATATTCCCATTTTGCGATATAACGCCAAATCTTTAAAATCTTTCCCTATCACCCAATAAATAGTCATCAAGCTATACAAAAACCAAGCATATAAATGCTGGTAATTATGTGCTTTTAATTTTTCGGTTCTTGGCGTGAAACGCATCAACTTACCCGGGTTCAAGTCCTGATCTAAGCCATAAATATTGGTAAAAGAATGATGCAATACATTGTGCTGCAAACGCCAATTAATCGCACTCCCGCCAGCCATATTGATTAAATTACCCAACAGCGTGTTGACCCACTTTTTCTTGGAATAAGAGCCGTGGTTGGCATCATGCATGATAGACAACCCAACTCCAGACATCCCCAAAGCCATCAAGATATATGCCGTAAATACGCCCCAGGTGCCTGATAAAACACCTGTCAACATCAAAACATAAGGGACAATATATAGCGCAACCATAAATATGGTCTTTACTTTCATGCGTGTATTAGCATATCTTGAGATATTATTCTCCTTAAAATAAGCATTGACACTTTTTCTTAATTCTTTGGTAAAGTCATTGTATTGACCGCCCCTAGGGAACTTTACTAATTCCATTTTTCTAATCTTTGATTGCGAAATAATTCCTTTGCTCCGTACTCTTTCCCCACTAAACGATGCAAATTAAGTAACATTATCCATTTTATCATTCTTTTGTATATGTTTTTTCCTTTTTATGATTTTTGTCATGCTCGCTGCGCTCGCTGTTAGTCTTTAGTGCGCTCCTTCGTCGCTTTTGGTCTTTGGTGCTGCCGCAGCGACTTGCTCTCACGACATACTACCGCATCGTACACGTCGCTATTGTATGCCGCTGCGGTAGCACCAAAAGGGCGAAGCCCGTACCGAAGACCAACAGCGAGTGAAACGAGCGCACCAAAGACTAAAAGACCAAACAAACGTACTCATGCCGAAAGGTAAAAACAAAGCGCTAAACAACAACGGCGTTTGCCGCTGCGGTAGCACCAAAAGGGCGTAGCCCGCACCAAAGACCAACAGCGAGTGAAACGAGCGTACCAAAGACAAAAAGACAAAATCAAACGTACTCATGCCGAAAGGTAAAAACAAAGCGCTAAACAACAACGGTCTTTGTCGCTGCGGTAGCACCAAAGCGAAGCGTCCCAAAGACCAACAGCGAGCATAGCGAGCGCACCAAAGACTAAAAGCGAGCGCACTAAAGACTAAAAAAGATAAAAAAAATCAATACATTTGCACCTAATAATGAGTATTTTAAAGAAATTAGCGGGAGATACGGCCATCTATGGACTGAGTAGCATACTTGGGCGGTTGATTAACTATGCCTTGGTGCCTTTTTATACGAGGCTCTTTCTGGAAGAAGAATATGGGGTTATTTCGGATTTGTATGCTTGGACCGCGCTGGTGATGGTCATCTTTGTTTTTCGGATGGAAACATCCTTTTTTCGGTTTTACAATAAGGAAGGGGTTGGTGAAAAAGCTTTTCCTTCGGCGATGATGAGTGTAGGTTTAGAAGCGATTTTATTTTCTGGGCTGCTGATTATTTTCTCTGACGATGTCGCTACATGGCTCCAATACCCTAACAAAGGGCTCTATGTCACTATTTTTGCGTTGATTTTGGGTTTTGATGCCATTTCGGAGATTCCTTATGCCAAATTGCGGGCAGACTCCCGTCCAATACGCTTCGCCACCATTCGTTTGACCAACATTATCGTCAATGTCCTAGCAAATCTATTCTTTCTCGTCGCTATGCCTTGGGTGCTCCAAAACTATGATTCGGGAAGGGTCCATGATTTTGCGCAAGCAATTTACCAACCAGAATTTGGGATTGGCTATGTCTTCCTATCCAATGTTTTGGCTTCGTTGGTTACCTTTTTGATGCTCCTTCCGGAAATATTGCGCACCAAATGGACACTCCGCATAGCTTTGTGGAAACAGATGGTTTGGTACTCGGCACCACTAGTCATCGCAGGATTTGCGGGCATTATCAATGAAGTCATCGACCGCACCCTTTTGAAGACACATTTATCTGGTTCCCTTTCGGAAAATCTCGCCCAAGTTGGGATTTACTCCGCCAATTATAAGATTGCGACGCTTTTGGCGCTATTCACCCAAGCGTATCGCTATGCCGCCGAACCTTTCTTTTTTGCGCAAGCGAAAGATAAAAACGCACCTAATGTCTATGCAAAATCTACCTTTTACTTTTTTTTAGCATCATCGGTGGGTGTGATATTGATTGGGTCATGGTTAGATATTATCATTTTGATATTGGGCAAAGGCTTTCGGGAAGGGCTAGGGATTGTGCCTATCATTTTGTTTGCCAATCTCTTTTTGGGGATTTTCTACAACATGGCGATATGGTACAAGGTCAAAGACAAGACTTATGCGGGCGCGGTGATTGGGATTATGGGGGCGTTGATTACGCTTGCGCTAAATTGGATATTGATTCCGAAGATTGGCTATTATGGTTCTGCTTGGGCGACCTTAGCATGTTATTTTTCGATGACGGTAGTGGTGTGGGCTTGGGGGCAAAAGGTCTACCCTGTGCCATATCCTATCAAAAAGATGCTTGGTTTTCTTCTTCTGGTCGTAACTATCTTGGCGATTAATTTCTATTTTATGCAAGAAAAAGAACAACTTGGCAACTGGGCATCTTACGGGTTGCGGGCTGTATTTAGTTTAGGCTTTGTGGGTTTAGTGGCTCGTGTTTTCTCTTTGCAACGGCTGCCGAAAGCTGACACATAGATTTTCCTCCCTTTGCATCGCGACACCCGCTACACCGTCATACCCCTTTGAACCGCTATACCCTTTGCACCGTTACACCGTCATACCGTTACACCCGCTATACCGTCATACCGCTACACCCGCTACACCCGTTACACCGCTATACCCGCTACACCGCTATACCCGCTACACCGCTACACCCGTCATTAATGCATCCGCACATCCAAATAAAAATTTTCCCGAAAAAGCTTCGTGGCTATCGCCAAAAGAATAATTCCAAAAACCTTTCGCAACACGTTGGCACCCGAGCGGCCTAGTCTTTTGCTCAACCAATTAGAACCTTTTAACACCGCAAATACCACCATCATATTTAGGACAATCGCCATCTCAATATCTATGATTTCATATTTTGCCCGCAAGGTCAATATCGTCGTTAGCGTACCAGCACCCGCTATCAAGGGAAAAGCAATAGGCACAATAGAGCCCGAAGCCCCTTCCATATCTTCCTTGAATATCTGCACCCCAACGATCATCTCCACCCCCATCAAAAAGATGATAATCGAGCCCGCCACCGCAAAAGACTCGACATCCACGCCAAAAAGACTCAATAGAGATTCCCCCGCAAACAAAAAAATGGTCATCAATACAAAAGAGACAAGCGTTGCCTGAAAAGACTCTATGGTTGTCCCCTTTTTTTTCATATCAATAATAATCGGAATAGACCCAAATATATCAATCACTGAAAAAAGTATCAAAAAAACCGAAATTATTTCCTTTAAATTCATCTTTTGCCAATTTTATTGGCTACAACGTGTTGACTAGAGATATAGTTCCCTGGCTGCTGTAATAGCTTACGATTAATCTACTATATTTTGATGTAATGGTTCGGTAAAAAACAATACTCCAACGTAGCCTGCCACACTTCCAACTTCTTCCTTGATTGAAATGGAAATAGAAGGCTTGTCTTTTAGCAGAGAACTCGAAATGCCTATTTATTTTAGAAACCAGCACATAGGTACTCGCAGAGTAGATTTTTTGGTAGCAGAAAATGTATCAGTAGAATTAAAAGCATTAACGCAGATAGAAGATGTGCATTTGGCACATGCCATTAATTACCCGACCCTTATTTTTTGTTTTTTTAATACGTACTACGGGCTTCAGCCCGTAGCAACAGTATGCTTCAGCCCGTAGCAACAATTCGTAGCAAGGTTTAAGAAACCCCAGTTTAAATCTACTCGCTTCGTATTTTATCTTTCACTCTTAGGCTTGCCAAGGTTTCTCAAAAAATAAAGTCTTGCTTCCCCCTTTAGCGATATAAACTTGCTCCAACCACCAAAATAATGTAACTTTACCCACCAAAACCTAACCAATGAATACCAACCCACAAGGCTCCGTAAAAACCACCATCAAAGACGGGGTGGCGCACATTCAATTTGCCCATCCTGCCCACAATGCCATGCCTGGCGCACAATTAGCCCGTTTGGCGCAAGCCATACACGAAGCGGGCAACAATCCCGACGCCAAAGTCATTGTTTTGAGTAGTGGGGGAGATCGTACATTTTGTGCGGGTGCGAGCTTTGACGAATTATTGGCGATTGAAGATTTTGAAACGGGCAAAGCCTTTTTTATGGGGTTCGCCAATGTCATCAATGCGATGCGTACCTGCCCTAAGTTCATCATTGGGCGTATCCAAGGCAAGGCAGTAGGAGGGGGCGTAGGGCTTGCGTCTGCCACAGATTTTTGCGTAAGCACCCAATATGCGTCCGTCAAATTGAGCGAATTGGCCATAGGAATAGGCCCTTTTGTCGTCGGCCCGGCCGTAGAACGCAAGATTGGCAACTCCGCTTTTACCGCCATGTCTATCGATGCCGCCGACTGGCGCAGCGCACAATGGGCAAAGGAAAAAGGGCTTTTTGCAGCAGTTTTTGATAATGCTTCCGACATGGACGATTACATTCATTCGCTTGCGCAAAAATTAGTCAAATATAGCCCTGAAGCGATGGCGGAACTAAAAAAAGTGTTTTGGGCAGGTACCGAAAACTGGGACACACTTTTGCCCGAAAGGGCGGCCATCAGTGGACGACTTGTATTATCCAACTTTACCAAGGATTTTATCAAGCGTTTTAAGTCTTAAAATTTTGAAATAACCATGAACACATACAAAACCATCTTTGTCCCAGCCGAAATCATCAAGTCCGCCATGAAGATGAAATATCAACCCAATGGCGACCAACTCGCACGAGATGTGCAGGCGGCATTGGTCGAAATGCACCACAAGGGATACGATTTAGTCTCCTCTAATATGCTTAATAGCAACCATCAATCCACCTACAGCCACACTTCAGGTATGATGCTCATCTTTAAAAAAATCTCCTAGCCAAAATACACCAAGATGCCTGCCACAAAAAAAAATTTGCTGACAAAAACACAACTCAAAAAAGCGTATGAGTTGATGTTTACCGCCAAGTGCTTGACCGATAAATACGAAAACGAAAAGAAAGTCACCAATAAGTATGTCCATGCGACTTCTCGGGGGCACGAAGCCATTCAGTTGGCGGTCGGAATGCAGTTGTTGTCGCAAGACTATGTCTATCCATATTATCGGGATGAGTCGATGTTGTTGGGGATGGGCATCACGCCTTATGAGTTGATGTTGCAACTATTGGGCAAGCGAGAAGATCCATTTTCTGGGGGGAGAATTTACTATGCACACCCTAGCTTGAAGGATGACCATCGCCCCAAAATTCCATTTCAATCGTCCGCTACAGGCATGCAGGGTATTCCGGCAACGGGTGCTGCGCTAGGCTTACAGTACAAGGAGCAGGTAGGCCTTGCGGCAAAAAAAGGGAAAAAACCCGTCGTCGTTTGCTCTTTTGGAGATGCGTCCATCACAGAAGGGGAAGTGTCCGAAGCCTTTCAGATGGCTGCGCTAAGGCAACTTCCAATACTCTATTTAGTCCAAGATAATGGATGGAATATCTCCGCACACAAAGAAGAATTTAGGGCTCAAAACGCAGCCGAATACATCCAAGGTTTTAAAGGCATCAAATCCATTAGTATCGATGGAACAGATTTTGAATTGTGTTATAAAACCGTTCAGGAAGCCTTAGAATATATCCGTACGGAGCGCCGCCCCGTCCTAATTCATGCCAAAGTACCTTTGTTAAATCATCATACTTCTGGTGTCCGCAAAGAATGGTATCGAGATGATTTACCGACGCATTGGAAGCGAGATCCACTCCCTAAATTGCGCAAGTATTTATTAAAAAATGGTTTTACCGAGCGGCAGTTGGCCCTTGCGGAAAAAAAGGCATTTGAAGCGGTCAATAAAGACTTTGCGAAAGCCATTCAGTCCGAAGACCCGAAGCCAGAAGATTTGTATCAATTTGCGATGGCTCCAACGCCTGTAACAGAAGAAAAAGGGGAGCGTTCGCCCAAGAAAGGGGAGATAAGAGTCATGGTTGACCACGGTCTGATGGCGGTCAAAGAAATCATGGAATCCCACCCGGAGAGTTTGTTGTATGGGCAAGATGTGGGACTGCGTTTGGGCGGTGTTTTTAGGGAAGCATCTACCCTTGCGGAAAAATTTGGGCAAGCGCGTGTTTTTAATACACCGATTCAAGAAGCCTTTATCATCGGTAGCACAGCCGGGATGTCGGCAGTAGGTTTGAAGCCGATAGTGGAAGTCCAATTTGCCGATTATATTTGGCCCGGTCTCAATCAGCTTTTCACGGAAGTGAGCCGTTCTTATTATTTATCCAACGGCAAATGGGCTGTTTCTTGTGTCATCCGCGTACCTATCGGAGCTTATGGCGCAGGTGGTCCTTATCATTCTTCCAGTGTAGAATCCGTTTTGACCAATATCGGTGGCATCAAAATCGCTTATCCCAGCAACGGAGCAGACCTAAAAGGCTTGATGAAATCCGCCTGGCTCGACCCCAATCCCGTCGTCGTCTTGGAGCACAAAGGACTCTATTGGTCCAAAGTCCCCGGCACCGAATATGCAACAAATATTGAGCCCGATGGCGACTATGTCATCCCTTTCGGAAAAGCTAGAATAGTGCTTTCTGATGATAAATTAAAAGACAATTCTCTACTGATAGTCACCTACGGGATGGGCGTTCATTGGGCCTTGCAAGCCGCCGAATCCTACCCAAATCAGGTAAGCATTTTAGACTTGCGGACGCTTGCCCCTTTGGACACTGCGCTTATTTTTGCGCAAGCCCAAAAACATGGCAAGGTGCTAGTTGTCACCGAAGAACCTGTGAATAATACTTTTGCGCAAAGCATCGCTGCACGTATTCAAGAAAATTGTTTTGAGTATCTCGATGCCCCTGTTCGCACCTTCGGCTCAAAAAACCTACCTGCGATTCCTTTAAACAACACTTTGGAACGAGAAATGATTGGTAGTGCCGACAAAGTGGGGGCGGCTATTGGGGCGCTGTTGGCGTATTAATTTGCGAAGCAAATATAAAATCCGTCCTTCTCCGTCCCATCCGTCAAATCCGTGCTCCCCCCTTTCCATAGCATAAGCACAAGAACACAGAAGCACAGATGATACAGATTTTGCACAGATTTTGCAC
>CAMZKG010000179.1 GCA_947311105.1 uncultured Saprospiraceae bacterium | reverse complement strand
ATTAGAACAAGGATTAAGACACTTCTTCTATGTCTCTATCGAAATCTCCCTTTACTAATTGAATTGGGTAATCCATTAGAACAAGGATTAAGACAGGGCAACCGTTGCGGCTTGCACCTAGTAAAAGACATTGAATTGGGTAATCCATTAGAACAAGGATTAAGACCAGTCAATGAATAGCCGAAGCCCTTCAGGGGCAGGGATTGAATTGGGTAATCCATTAGAACAAGGATTAAGACATCATCTGCGAAGAAGTCTAGTACATCCTGAGATGTATTAATTGAATTGGGTAATCCATTAGAACAAGGATTAAGACCCCTTCTCAAAGAGGGGATTCTCCCCATCTTTTAACTGATATTGAATTGGGTAATCCATTAGAACAAGGATTAAGACTCCACCCCTTCCAGGTCAGAAATAGGTATTATTATTGAATTGGGTAATCCATTAGAACAAGGATTAAGACCGTGGACTCTTCCCCCCAGTCCTTAGCGTCCTGAAGATTGAATTGGGTAATCCATTAGAACAAGGATTAAGACGTTGGTGATTATGATGGTTGGTAATAATTATACCAAATTGAATTGGGTAATCCATTAGAACAAGGATTAAGACTCATATGTTTTTATATTTATAAAAGTTTAATGAAATTGAATTGGGTAATCCATTAGAACAAGGATTAAGACTTTAATGAACATCTGCATAAGTTTTTCCAAATTCAATTGAATTGGGTAATCCATTAGAACAAGGATTAAGACACAAGAAAGATGAAGAGTATAATAGAGAATATCTATTGAATTGGGTAATCCATTAGAACAAGGATTAAGACCTTACTCAATTTGCAACTACCAACAACACTCTCCGTAGATTGAATTGGGTAATCCATTAGAACAAGGATTAAGACCCTTCTTGAAGAAAAGCTGTGGAATTAACTCTTTGTAATTGAATTGGGTAATCCATTAGAACAAGGATTAAGACACGGATTTTTAATTTTTTCATTTTCAAATTTTTATTGAATTGGGTAATCCATTAGAACAAGGATTAAGACTGTGTTGATGTAGCATTTTGACGCTATCTCAATAGCGATTGAATTGGGTAATCCAGTAGAAACAAGGATGACTGACCGATCCCACAGGGGCGAGTGCAGCGGCACTCGAAGGGAAGGAACGGCGATAGCCGACTGCAAATAACCCCATCCATATTTTACAGACTTCGTATTGAATTGCTCAAATAATCAAGCGTGCAATCGTTCAACTGACTAGCAAGATGAAATCCTTGCCCCAAAAAATTTCTTTTTGCTTGGGCGGTCATTTCTGGGAGCCTGGCACCCCTTCACCGTGCCCCTGGCGATACTCGCTGCGCTCGGATCTACATCTTGCAAATTAATTTACAAGACCACTCGTTCCACATTCCCGACTCACAGCCTACAGTAAATTTTCATTTTGTTACCATACGGTTCCCCATAAGAAAGGGAAACCTTTGGAAGGGTTTCATGTAAAGAAACAAAATGAAAATTTGCGGTGCCCGGTTTGAGAAACCTTGATGAGCCAAAGCATGAAAGATAAAAACACGAAGCAGGTAGCGAGCGGTGTAACGGGTATAGCGTGTACCACCCATTTTTAAAATATTTACACAATCGTTTGCACAAATCGAATAAAACTTCCTATATTAGCCCAAATTTCAGCTAACTACTTGCGTAAAAAGACAAAAAATCGACTATGCATTACAGAACATTGGGGAGAACGGGACTAAAAATCAGTGAAATCGGACTCGGTACTTGGGCTTTTGGCAACAATGTCTATGGCGGCGTTTCCGAAAGGGATGGTATCCAAACTATACATGATGCAATCGATGAAGGCATCAACCTTTTTGATACCGCTCCCCAATATGGCACGTCTGAGCAAGATGGAGTTGCCGAGATAGTATTGGGCAAAGCCCTAAAGGGAAAGCGGGATAAAGTGTTGATTTCCAGCAAGTTTGGGCGCAATCCGACGATACAGGGTGGCGCTTCTATTTTTACGAAAGATCGAATTATTGCGTCAGTGGAAGAAAGTTTAAAACGATTGCAAACGGATCGAATTGATGTGTTGTTTTTTCACTCGCCTTTTTCGCCAGATGAGATCCAAGATGATGTTTGGGAAGGAGCGGAGCAAGTGGTGAAGCAGGGGAAGGTACGATTTATTGGGCATTCGATATCGATGTTTCATCAAACAGAAGACATGGCCCGACGCTGGGCGAAGGAAGGAAAAATTGATGTGGTTCAGGTTGTCCTAAGTCTCATGAACCGCGAATCTCAAGATTTAATCAATGAATTAAGTGCCTACCCTATCGGTGTTTTCGCCAGAGAGTGCCTAGCCAATGGTTTTTTAGCGGGCGTATTCAATGAGCAAACAACGTTCAAAGAAGGTACTCTAAATGCCCGTTATTCAAGAGCGGAAATCATCGAAAGAGTGAGACAGGTGGAAGCGTTCAAATTTTTAATACGAAATGATATTACGAGTATGCCGCAGGCGGCTTTGCGCTGGGTGCTTGATCAAAAAGGTATTTCTACGGTGCTATCAGGAGCTAAAAATTCTTTTGAAATGAGGGGGGCGGTTTCTGCTTCGAATGCCCTACCCTTTTCTAAAGACGAATTGGCGAAAGCTAAAGATTTATTGCTGAAAGATTTTGAAGCGGCTTGATGAAAAGGGGGTTGAGTCGCTTCGCTGGTTGAGTCGTTCGCTTCGCTCTCTGGTTGAGTCACTCACTTCGTTCGTTGGTTGAGTCGCTTCGCTGGTTGAGCCGTTCGCTTCGCTTTCTGGTTGAGTCACTCACTTCGTTCGTTGGTTGAGACGCTTCGCTGGTTGAGACGCTTGCCCTTTGGGCTTCGCTGGTTGAGTCTCTCGCTTCGCTCGCTGGTTGAGTCACTCACTTCGTTCGTTGGTTGAGTCTCTCGCTTCGCTCGTTGGTTGAGACGCTTGTCCTTCGGACTTTGCTGGTTGAATCTCTCGCTTCGCTCGTGGTTGAGTCGGTCGCTTCGCTCTCTGGTTGGGCGTCTTTTCCGCAAGGATATTGTTATGTGCTCTTTATTGCTAATTATTCCAAACAACTATCTTACCTTGCGAACAGGCTAACTACCAAAACATCCTAAAATGAATAACTACTCTCCTAATCGGTCTATCAAGACTTGGGCAGTCGAAGACCGTCCACGCGAAAAACTCGCGATCAAAGGCTCTAGAGCTTTGTCAAACGCAGAACTCATCGCCATCCTTATCGGCTCTGGCAATAGCAAACAATCAGCCGTAGAACTGGCACAAGAAATCTTAAACTTAGCCCAAAATAACCTTACAGAATTGAGCCGATTTACTATTAAAGATTTGATGAAATTCAATGGAATCGGTGAAGCCAAAGCCATTTCTATTGCTTCGGCACTGGAGATCGGACGGCGCCGTGCAATCACCAAAGCCGCCGACAAAGTAAAAGTACGGTCAAGCCGTGATAGTTTTGATGCCATCAAAGGCTATTTTATGGACTTAAATCATGAAGAGTTTTGGGTGTTTTTACTTAATCGGGGCAACCAAATCACTCATCATCACCTAGTCAGCAAAGGTGGTGTAGCTGGCACTGTCGTGGATATCAAACTTATCTTCAAATATGCCATTGACCACCTAGCTTCAGGTATCATCGTGGCACATAATCACCCTTCTGGGCAGCCAAAACCTTCTAGCCAAGATAATAAAATCACGCAAAAAATTAAAGAGGCTGGAAAAATTCTTGATGTTCTTTTAGTCGATCATCTTATCCTTGCGGGAAATGGGTATTATAGTTATTCTGAT
>CAMZKG010000178.1 GCA_947311105.1 uncultured Saprospiraceae bacterium | reverse complement strand
TCGCCCTTTTCCTTTTTGCTTTGACCTTCCAAAAATACTCGTATCGCTTCGCTACTCGAAGGCGTGAAATGAATTTCACGTTCCATTGCCTGCGGCGGCGGCCACCTTGCCTTTATTTTCGCTTTGGTTGATGACTTTAGCACAGAGCCCCTTTCGCCCTTTTCCTTTTTGCTTTGACCTTCCAAAAATACTCGTATCGCTTCGCTACTCGAAGGCGTGAAATGAATTTCACGTTCCATTGCCTGCGGCGGCTGCCATCTTGCCTTTATCTTCGCTTTGGTTGATGACTTTAGCACCGAGCCCCTTTCGCCCTTTTCCTTTTTGCTTTGACCTTCAAAAAATACTCGTAACGCTTCGCTACTCGAAGGCGTGAATGAATTTCACGTTCCATTGCCTGCGGCGGCTGCCACCTTGCTTTTATTTTGTTCAATCGTGCAATTGTTCAACGGAAACCAACATTGCGATGCTACTTTTGGACGGGCTAAAGCCCGTCTTACTAATACTGCTCCTTATCATTAGGAAAGTCCACATCCCGAACATCTTGGATATATTGCTCGACCGCTCCTTGAATCTCTTCATACAAGCTCAAGTAACGACGCAAAAATCTAGGGCTAAAATCTTTGGTAATCCCTAGTAAGTCATGAGACACCAACACTTGCCCATCCGTACCGCTTCCTGCACCAATGCCTATCGTCGGAATATCTAAAGCTTTGGATACTTTTGTCGCAAGATGCGCGGGTATTTTCTCTAAAACTAAGCCAAAACAACCAATTTCTTCAAGCATAAGTGCGTCTTCAAGTAGTTTTTCGGCTTCAGCTTCTTCTTTGGCGCGTACTTGATAAGTGCCAAATTTATAGATGGACTGCGGCGTCAACCCCAAATGCCCCATCACCGGAATCCCAGCCGAAAGAATACGTACAACAGACTCTTTGATTTCTGCACCACCTTCTAACTTAACGGCATGAGCGCCAGATTCTTTCATGATACGGATGGCAGACTCCAACGCACGTTTGGAGTTGCCTTGATAAGTACCAAAAGGTAAATCCACGACAACCAAAGCCCGTTGTACGCCACGAATCACAGATGAAGCATGATAAATCATCTGGTCCAAAGTAATGGGTAAGGTGGTCTCATGCCCCGCCATAACGTTGGAAGCAGAGTCACCCACCAAAATAACATCAATTTTGGCGGCATCATAAATTCGAGCCATCGAAAAATCATAAGCCGTCAACATGGCTATTTTCTCTCCTTTGTGCTTCATTTCTTGAAGCACATGTGTGGTTACCCGCTTAACTTTTCCGTGTACAGACATTGAATCGAATTTATTAGTCAAAAATGAACCGCAATAAACGATATTTTTCTCAAAACAGTCGTCTTTTTGCTAAAAAACACCTATTTAACAACACAACGAAGCCCTTTTTGGTTCGTTATCCTAAAATAGCTTACTTTTGGCTTTCGCAAAAATAAAATTATGAAGTTTCTAGGCATATTTTCACTTTCTTTGGCTTTCATGCTTTCTTTTTCGGCTTGCTCCAATGAGCTAGACCTAACCGCTCCTTGGAAAGATGTTCCTATTGTTTATGGGATGCTCTCTACATCAGACACTGCCCATTACATACGGATAGAACGTGCCTTTCTGGATCCAGAAAAGAATGCCTTAAATTTTACCAAAAATCCTGACTCCATTTATTACAGCAATGCCACAGTGTCCCTAGTTAATCTAGGCAATGGAGAACGTTTTGAGCTGACCAAAGTAGATGGAAACAACGAAGGATTTGTAAGAGATACAGGCATTTGGGCGCAAGCCCCTAATTATCTATACAAAATAAAATCTGATGTCCTGAATTTGGTCTCTGGCAATCAATACCAATTAATCATCGATAAAGGAGACAACCAACCTGCGACCAAAGCTCAAACTCAAGTCATCGGACTTCCAGAAATCATCCGTCCTACCCCCAACCAAAAGGTTGCTTTTTCGCAAGGAGATTATGTCCTAAACTGGAGAGCAGCCGTGGGTGCTGAGCTTTATGATGTGGATGTTGTATTTAACTATGAAGAGAGTTTGGAGTCGGATCCTTCCCAATTTGTCCCTAAATCCGTCCAATGGAAGGCGCTTATTGGTGTAGAACCGACCAACAACAATGCTCAAGTGGAAGTACATGGCTTCCAAGGCACAGAATTTTATCGCTGGCTGAGTAGCACACTCCCCAAAAAGAACGTCATCCGACATGCACAGTCTATTAGTTTTATCGTCACCGCAGGCGGGATAGAAATTAAAAAGTATTTTGAAGTCAGCAAGGCCAATTTTGGGATAACAGGCTCCGAAACCACCACAAATTATACCAACATACCCGATGGTTTTGGTATTTTTTCTTCGCTTTCCAAACATCAAACTGTTGACTTAGAATTTACGATTTCTATGATGGATTCTCTAAAAAACGGATATTTGACCGCTGGATTAAATTTTCAGTAAGATATTTCCTATTTATTCCTGTTTTTTGCAAAATTTTAACCAATTTTGCAGATACTAATGGAAACAAATTACGGCAAAATATATTGGTGGCTTCTGGGGCTTGCGGCTCTATTCTTTATTCCCTTTTTGGGCAATGCCCATCTATTTGATTGGGATGAGATAAATTTTGCCGAAAGTGCCCGAGAGATGATCGTTTCGGGCAATTATTTTCAGCCCCAAATCAACTTCCAACCCTTCTGGGAAAAACCCCCTTTGTTTATTTGGCTACAAGCCGCTTCGATGCACTTATTTGGCATCACTGAATTTGCCGCAAGGCTTCCCAATGCGCTCATCGGTTTATTGACTTTATTTACGATTATGCGTGTGGGCGACAAGATGACTGGCACGCCCCTTGCGGGAAAATATTGGTCATTAGCCTTTTTGGGCTCTATCCTACCCCATTTGTATTTTCGGTCGGGCATCATGGATCCATTGTTTAATTACTTCATGTTTTTGGGTATATTATACTATGGATATGCTTTCGCAAAATCCAACAATCACGGCACATACCACTATTCCACCTATACTTACGCCGCCCTATCAGGTATATTTATAGGTCTAGGTATTTTGACCAAAGGGCCGGTGGCTTATTTGATTCCGGCATTGGTCATCGGCATAGAATGGGCTATACGTCGATTTGCCAATTTTAAGTTTATAGCTGTTCATTTTTTGATACTCAGTGCCACGGCTTTGTTAACGACTTTGCTGTGGTTTGGACCAGACATCCTACATCATGGAATATGGTTCACCAAGACCTTTATCAACTATCAGATTCGATTATTTACGATACCAGATGCGGGTCATGGGGGCTTTTTCGGATTTCATTTTGTGGTATTATTGCTAGGTGTTTTCCCAGCGAGTTTTTTGGCGATACGTGGGCTAATTTTCCGCAAGGAGATAAGAAAGAAGAATAAGACCTTGATATTCAACCGTTTAATGTCTGCGACATTTTGGGTGGTATTGATTTTATTTACTATCGTCAAATCCAAAATCGTCCATTATTCATCTATGGCCTATTTCCCATTGACTTATTATGCAGGGTTTGCTGTCGCCAAAGTGATAAAAAATCCAATAGAAATCCCCGCTTCCATCAAAAAGATGATACTAGTAGTCGGGATATTTTTAGGGATTGTTGTGAGTATTGTGCCATTTATAGGACAACATATCGACCTAATAAAACCATTTTTTGCGTCTGACCCATTTGCGCAAGCCAACTTAGCAGCCACGGTAAACTGGCAACTTTGGCAAGGAGTCGCAGGAATTATACTCATCGCATCGGTAATTTCTTGGTATTTTGTTCAAGCCAACAAGCCCAAACATGGCTATATCATTTTATTTTTAGGTACGGCGCTGTTTGTATGGACAACACTTAGCCTATATATCAATAAAATTGAAGCCTACAGCCAAAATGCTGCCATCACTTTTTACGAAAGTAAACAAAACGAAGATTGCTATATATTGCCTGTTGGGTATTTTACTTATGCGCACCTTTTTTATGCGCGCATCAAGCCACACGCCAACCCAAAAGCCTATGACGCTGAATGGTTAAAAACTGGTCCCATAGACAAAACAACTTACCTTATCAGCAAAATAACGACCCTAGATAGATTGCAAAAGCTAACCGATGCCAAAGAAATCTATCGCAAAAATGGCTTTGTCGTTTTTGTGAGAGAAAAACATCAATAACCCCCCTGACATGAAAGCGCTCTCCTTTATTTTATTTTTGGCTTTCACCTTCGTGAGCTGCCATTCTTCCAAAGTAACTATTCAGAAACTAGACCGATATCCTATGGAATCAACATTCTACGCAGAAATTAAAATGGAGAAAAAAGACTTGGTCAATCTACTCAATCAACAAATCGACTCCGCACTCCAACAACCTATCTCCAAAGGCAACATCGTCATGCAGGTAGAAAGAACCGAAAGCATGACTATGTCCATAAAAAACGACAAGTTACTCTATTCGCT
Organism: uncultured Saprospiraceae bacterium; assembly: GCA_947311105.1. Lineage (GTDB taxonomy): Bacteria > Bacteroidota > Bacteroidia > Chitinophagales > Saprospiraceae > HyVt-613. Next base: position 1,732 of record CAMZKG010000178.1, on the reverse strand, counting down.
CCCTATCCACCTACAAACTAGCGCGGGCTCATTTGCAAAAGCTAAGGGCGATCTGATTTTATGGTTTGAATCTCAATACCAGTTTCATGATGATTGGACGTTAAGCACCAAGACCAAAGTATCGGATTTTCAATGGACAAAAGAGCCCAAAGCCGAGTTATTTGGGCTAAAATTTCCGATTGAGCAGTTGTCCAGTTTTGCGCTTGACCACTTCGGTCCAATGCTTTCGCAAACAATTGATGACCAAATGAAGGCATATTCTGATTTTCGCCCCCAAATTCAAGCCTTGTTAGAGAATGCAGCGACACCCATTCTAGTGGATACCCAAAGAAACCTATGGTTGACAGGCATCCCCAAAAGATTTGGGATAGCGCCATTTTTTGACAACGGAGAGATATTGTTATCAAGTTTGTATAGTACGGCTGTATTGACGATTCATCATCAAAGACCAACCGTAGAGCCGATAAGTACGCCGAAACTAGAAGTGCAGCCCTTTAAAAAACAAAAGACGCAGATTCATATCAATGCTATTTTTACAGCGGATAGCCTTTCGGAAATACTCAAGGAGGAAATGGTCGGCATGGAGCTGCCTTTTGGCAAAAAGAAGATAAAAATTGAAGATATTCAGATGGATTTTGTCGGAAGACTCTTGACCACCAGAATCAAAGTCTCTGGGGGCATCAATGGCTATATTGACGGCTCAGGCGCACCTTATATGAATGATGCGCATACGCAGTTCAAAATTGATGACTTTGACCTAAAATTAACAGGAAGTAATATGTTCATGCGGAGTGGAGTCAAGCTTTTTAGGAAGAAAATGCAAAAAATCCTAGAAGAAACCATCAATGGGCAAATCCAACAAATCTCCAATGAAGCCATCGAAAAAATCAAAAAAGACTATGCTTCTTACGCTTTAAGTCCATTAATCAACCTGTCGGTCTTGCCTGATAACCAAATAAAGTTTAACTTTGAATCTCGAAGTGGTTCCCTCCTATATTTCCAGATTTCTTTGAACGGCATTGTTCAATTAAAAGTGAACTCCAATGGATAAGTATAATTTTGTCATTGTTCAATCACCCCAAGTAGTGATTAACCTAGAGCCCGACCAAAAGCCTTTGTGGGGACAAATGACCCCGCAGCAAATGGTCGAGCACTTGAGCTTACGGTTTGCCTATGCTTCGAAAAAAATAATAGCAGCTCCTTTTATGACAAGTGAACGGATGGCCTTTTATAAGGCTAAATTTTTTAATGGACACTTGCCTATTCGTAAGAATTTTACTGCCAAGGGGCTTATCCCCGACGATCAAGTTGCCAATTATAGATATAAAGATCTAAAAGAAGCGATTTCGGTGTACATCAAATCGGTAGAAGATTTTGAACATTACTTCAAAATCAACCCGATCGCTCTTACTTACCACCCATTTTTTGGTTATCTCAGCTTCGATGAATGGATTTTCTACCATGACAGCCATATTAGGCATCATTTCTATCAATTTGGGTTAATTGATGAAAAAGACAATCCTACCAAGCAGGTTATTTCTGTTTCGTAAGTCGTTACTCGCTTCGCTCGTTGGTTGAGACGTTCGCTTCGCTCTCTGGTTGAAGCGCTTGCCCTGCGGGCTTCGCTGGTTGAGTCACTCGCTTCGCTCGTTGGTTGAGTCGCTCGCTTCGCTCTCTGGTTGAGACGCTTGCCCTTTGGGCTTCGCTGGTTGAGTCACTCGCTGCGCTCTCT
>CAMZKG010000177.1 GCA_947311105.1 uncultured Saprospiraceae bacterium | reverse complement strand
GCAATAAATAGAAAAAAGCCTGTGTTTATGGGGCTTTTTGCTACTTTTTTGCCAAAATAATGACCGAACCATTGTTTACTCATTCCCCATGATGTCCTTACGGTGGGACAAATAGTTGTGCCATTTTTCAAGGACTTGCGCAAAATCATCTGGCAATTCAGAATCAAAATGAACACGCTCCCCCGTAGTCGGATGCTCAAATCCCAAGGTCTTTGCGTGCAAAGCCTGCCTAGGCATCAGCTTAAAACAATTTTCGACAAACTGCTTATATCTTGTAAAAACAGTGCCTTTGCGGATTCGATCACCACCATATTTATCATCACTAAACAATGGATGTCCAAGGCTCTTCATGTGTACCCGAATTTGATGGGTACGTCCTGTTTCCAACTGACACTCCACCAAGGTCACATAATAAAACCGCTTGACCACCTTGTAGTGGGTAATCGCCCATTTGCCCTGATATTCTTCTTCGACCACGACACGCTCGGTTCTATTTTTGGGATTTCGTCCGATATAACTTTCAATCGTGCCTTCATCCGCTTCCACATCCCCCCAAACCAAAGCATAATATTTGCGCTCTAGGCTATGATCCGCAAATTGTTTGGACAAATGGGTCATCGCCTGTTCTGTTTTTGCGACAACCAACAAGCCCGAAGTTTGCTTATCTATTCGATGCACTAGCCCTGGACGATCCGCATCATTCCCGTATTTTACAGGCAATTCTTTATCTTTAAAATAGCCTGCTAGGGCATTCACCAACGTCCCATTAGGATTGCCAATACCTGGATGCACCACCATCCCAGCGACCTTATTGACAATCAACAAATCATCATCTTCATAAATAATATCCAACGGAATATCTTCAGCTGTAATCGTATAATCAGGATCCAAAGGCTTATCTAACTCCATGACTATCTTATCGTTAGGTCGGACTTTATAGTTGACCGACACTACTTTTTGGTTGACCAATACCCGTCCATCTCTAATGGCTGTCTGCAATTTGCTACGAGAGAGCATAGATGTTTTTTCGATGATAAATTTATCTATTCGTATCGGAGATTGCTTAGGATCTACAATAAATATTTTCTCCGTAATCCAATCTTCTTTTTTAAACTTATCTTCCATTTCGATCTTTTAGCTGTTTGTATCTTTGGGGTTTTTGACGTCTTCCTTGCGGAAAAAGTGTCCTAACGCCTACAAAGCTACAAAATTACGGGTTAAAATCTAATGTTTGTAGTTATCTTTGATGAATATACGACTAGACCTAAATAATATGTCTAGCCAATCCAGTATTCAAAACAATAAAAAACATGAGTGAGAAAAAATACTTCGACCCTGAAGATCTAAAAAAATTTGGAGACATTACGGAATTTCAAGAAAAAATGGGACAAAAGTTCTTTACATGGTACAATGAAGTCTTTAAGGAAGGTGCCTTGACCGTTCGTGAAAAAAACCTAATCGCGCTTGCCGTTGCCCATGTCGTCCAATGTCCTTATTGTATTGATGCTTATACAACTGCTTCTATGCAAAGTGGTTGCGACGAAGAACAAATGATGGAAGCGGTCCACGTCGGTGCTGCTATCAAAGGGGGCGCTACGCTCGCCTTTAGTGTGCAGATGATGAACCATGTCAAAAAAATGAACTCGTAATTTAAAATGGGCATCAAACAACGATCAAAATCACTACTTTCTAAAAGTTCCGAATTAGTAGATACTACCTTCCAACTAGAAGTCATCAACGGGCGAAATGCAAAGAAAACATTTATGCCTTTCGGAGAGAATATTGCGAAAGCAGGATATAAGACACTGAAGGTCAATAAATTAGAGATTTTCCAAATCAATCTAGGTAAGATGTGTAACCAATCCTGCGCCCATTGTCATGTCGATGCAGGCCCTGACCGAAAAGAAATCATGACCAAGGAAAGTCTAACTATTTGCTTAGACATTTTGCGCAAGCATCCTGACATTCATACGGTGGACTTGACAGGGGGCGCCCCAGAGATGAACCCGCATTTTCAATGGTTTGTAGAAAGCTGCTCAGAGCTCGGCAAAAAAATCATGGTGCGTAGCAATTTGACCATCATCTTGGCCAATCCAAAATATCATTATTTGCCCGCTTTTTTTGCCAAACACCGAATAGAAGTCATTTCGTCTTTACCCTTTTATAGTGCCAAGCGTACCGACAAACAACGGGGTGAAGGCGTCTTTGAAGACTCCATCAAAGCTATCGAACTGCTGAATCAACAAGGCTACGGAAAAGAAAATAGTGGACTCATACTTAACCTAGTCTATAATCCCGTAGGGGCTTTTCTTCCAGGTAATCAGCAATCTTTAGAAGCCGAATTTAAAAGACAATTGGCTAGACGGCATGATATTGTTTTTAATAGTCTCTTTGCCATCACCAATCTTCCGATCAATCGCTTTTTGGACTATCTAATCGAAAATGACAATTATGAATTCTACATGGAACAATTACTGGATGCATACAACCCTTCTACTATTGAAGGCTTGATGTGCCGAAATACGATTTCAGTTAGTTGGGATGGGTATTTATATGACTGTGATTTTAACCAAATGCTAGATTTGAAGGCAGCTTGCGCTGCTCAACATATCCGTAATTTTGACGTAAACACCTTAGAAAATAGAGCCGTTGTCCTAGGTCAGCACTGTTATGGCTGCACCGCAGGGGCTGGCTCGAGTTGTGGCGGAACAATTGCGTGACTATGTGATGACTATTACAGACAACCGAAAGTAGAAAGGCTTACCTTTGCCCCAAAATTAACTAAACCAGGAGACACGATACATTTGTTTCCACAAACCATAGACCATCATGGCATTATTTGATGAGAAAATCACCCAGCAACTAACCGAGCTTATCGGTGATTTGCCACAAAAATTAACCATTCAATATTTCAGACAAAAAGAATGTGCTTCTTGCGATGACACCCAAGCTTTTGTCACAGAAATAGCCGCTATGAACGAGAATATCTCCGTGGTTATCAATGACTTAGATGAATCTCCTGAAGTTTTTCAAAAATTTGACATTGAGCGCACACCTGCTATTGCGATGCTTCCTGAAGACAGTACCGACCATGGTATTCGCTTTTTTGGCATCCCTGCTGGCTATGAAATTAACTCTTTTGTCGCATCTATCAGAGAAGTGGGTGGGATGGATGAGCCTTTGCCAGATGACATCATCAAGCGGATCAAAGCGATTGACAAAGATGTGCATATCAGAGTATTTGTCACACCTACTTGTCCTTATTGTCCTGGGCCTGTGATTTTGGGGCACAAGTTGGCACTGCTTAACAAGCACGTCAAGGCAGACATGGTAGAAGCCACTACTTTCCCTGAGCTTTCGCAAAAATATGGCGTACGCGGTGTACCGAAAATTGTCATCAATGAAACAGAAGAATTTGTAGGCTCACAGCCTATGGCTAAATTCTTGGAAGTAATTGAAGGGCTATAAAGACATCGTTCCTACGTTGCTATGACCAAAAAGCCCTCTACATGCGTGTAGTGGGCTTTTTGGTTTTGTTCAATTGTGCAATCGTACAACTGAAACCAGGCTAAAATCATTGTTAAAAGCGGAGCCAACAGAATAAAATTTTATGGATTCTCCAAATATAAAAGGTAATAAACTAAAGTAAGAGATTTTAGTATCTTTGTCCAAAAATCAAACATGACTAAGATAGGATTTAACGCTTTCTGGCGGAGTACGATTTCCTTGGAAAAAGAATTTTTGCGCAAGCTAAAGCAAAACCAGACCTAACGCTATGATTAACAAGACTTTAGACATCCTTCAATCAAAATACCAGCTTAATCTACAAGAGATATTTTTTGAAGACGTTCGCATCGGCATCTACAAGACAGCCGTCCAGCTCACTGGAGACCGTTATGGTGTTGCAGGTACGCATCGAGCCAAATCTGGAGACTATAAATACCGCACCAATAGAGATCAAACTCCCTTCTCCACCAATCACATCATCGGGCAAAATGTAAAAGATTTATTCTTGGCTCCATCTTCTCCTATCGTGGACAATCTAAAAGTCGCCACCTTAAATGCCCTTTCGGGAAAAATCATACAAAACACTGATTATCAAGTAATTGAAGATACAGACCCAATTGATTTAGTGGACTTATCGGGGCAAAAGACCATTTCTATTGTGGGCGCTTTTAAGGGATATATCCAAAAAATCGGAGCAACCAACCACACGATGCACATCGTCGAAATTCGCCCCGAAATCATCCCACCTGCCTATCAAAAACATTTTGTGCCTACGGATCAAGCGGCTACCGTTCTCCCCCACTCTGACATCGTCATCATCACTGGCTCGACCTTGGTCAATAACAGCCTAAAAGACCTAGTCCAATATCTCCCCAAGCACGGCACGACGATTTTAGTTGGTCCATCAAGCAGTTTTATTCCAGATGTACTTTTTGAGCAAGGCATAGACATCATTGGAGCTACCCGTATCACCCAACCCAAAAAAATGTTACAAATCGTCAGTGAAGCGGCTACGGGATTTCATTTTTTCCGATATTGTGCTCAGAAAATTTGCATATTAAACAAAAAATCGACAATCTTTGGAACATGACCAAGCAAAAGAAATTAAGCAATTTATGGCTCAAAGCCGCAGTAATTGGGAGTATATGGGCAGCCTTTGAGATAATTGTCGGTAGTTTTTTGCATAATATGCGGGTGCCCTTTTCAGGTACGTTTCTAGCGGCATCAAGCATCTTCCTATTGGTCAGTTTTATGCAAATCTGGAAAGAACCAGGCATCATCATCCGTGCAGGTCTTATCTGTGCATTGATGAAATCCATCTCGCCGAGTGCTGTTATTTTTGGGCCGATGGTTGGTATTTTCTTAGAAGCCTTGATTTTAGAATCCATGACCAGGCTGTTTGGCAAAAACCTAGCAGCGTATATGATTGCGGGTGCATTGGCGGTAAGCAGCACATTGATTCAGAAGCTAGTCAGTTTGCTCATCACCTTTGGTTTTGATTTAGTGTCGATTGCCAAGCCCTTCTATTTTTACCTAGTCAAAGTCACCAAGATGGAAGGCGTTAGCGCCCAATATCTAATTATCGGTGTCTCTGCTGCTTATATTATAATCGGAGCAGGAGCAGCTATATTAGGTTATTTTACGGGCAAAAACTATCTCAAAAAGCCCAAACCCACCAAGGAGTCTCTACGCCTTTCGGCAAAAAACGCCCATCAATTTGCCTTTGAAGAAGACCCCGACAACCGCTATCCCATTTTGACGATATTAGCGATTTTTTCTAGTATGATTGGCACCATGTGGTTGATTAATTTTAGCTTTAATCCAATGGGGTTAATCGTTGGAGCGATATTTATTGGGCTGACTATTTACAAATACCGCCATGCACTCGGGCGACTCAAAAAGGCAAGCCTTTGGGTACAATTCTTTGCCATCACCGTCATTGCCGCTATTTTTTGGGAGTGGACCAAGACTGGCGAATACTTCTCCATGCGCGGACTAATGGTCGGACTAAAAATGAATTATAGAGCCATCATCGTCATTTTAGGATTTACCGCCATCAGCGTAGAACTCCGCAACCCACTCATCAAGGCATTGCTTACGCAAAAAGGCTATTCATCGCTCTACGAAAGCCTTAATCTTTCCTTCTCGGCACTTCCTGCCATTGTCGGTGCCTTACCTTCTGGAAAAGAATTGCGCTACCAAAATAAAGGCATCGTCACCAATCTTTTGGCGCAAGCCGAAGGGCTCTTAGAACAATTTGAGACCAAAAATAAGCAATTTGACCACGTATATATCATCACAGGTGGCGTCCATGAAGGCAAAACCACTTTTGCGCAAGCCGCCGTCAAAAAACTATTGGAAAACAACATCCAAGTAGAAGGCTTTTTGGCACACGGCACTTTCAAAGGCGACAAACGCTACACCTTCCACATCGAAAACCTAAAAAACCACCAAAAACACCTACTTTGCATCCGTGAAACTCGGGAAGAATGGGATTGGTTTGGTAGCTTTTCCTTTGACCCCAAAATCCTAAAACTCGGTAATCACATCCTAAAAAACATTGACCCAAAAACTGTCGTGGTCATCGACGAAGTCGGCAAATTAGAATTCAAAAACAAACAAGGCTGGTTTGAAGGGCTTTCTCACATCCTAAACAACCATCCTACCACCCAACAAATTTGGGTCGTCCGCCGTGATTTCATTAAAGACCTTCAGGCGCTTTTCCCTATTCCCGATGAGCATATTTTTGACATCACGTCTTTTGACACCAATCAATTTGTGGATGCTTTCCTGAAATAAGCGGTGTGGCGGTGGAGCGGGTGCAGCGGGTGCAGCGGTGTAGCGGTGTAGCGGCTTAGCGGTGGAGCGGCTTAGCGGTTTAGCGGCTTAGCGGTGTAGCGGCTTAGCGGCTTAGCGGTGTAGCGGTCTACGGGTGTAGCGGGTTTAGCCCGATTAGCAAATTTTCATTTTGTTACCATACGGTTACCCTTAAGAAAGGGAAACCTATGGAAGGGTTTCATAAAAAGAAACAAAATGAAAATTTGCGGTGCCAAGAATTTTGTTCTTGGT
>CAMZKG010000176.1 GCA_947311105.1 uncultured Saprospiraceae bacterium | reverse complement strand
GCTATCCACAAAAGTCAAAGTGTATTCCACGCCATCGGCAGGTAGCGTGATGCTTTGCTCGGTATTGTAATCAAAAGGTCCAAAATTATTAGTTCCATCACTGACAGAATAGGTGTTGTAAGTCCCTGGATTTGTGGCACTTACGTTAAAAGAGACCACGTAAGTATCATCCGTATTGTCATTCGTGGTGCCATTGTCGTCACAATCGCCAACGGTAATATTATTAATTGACAAAGCGCATTCTTTTTTAACGATAACTACATTTTGTCCAGACTCGTGGCATTCATTTTTTATGGAAATAAATAAATGAACTTCTTGGTTCAAAGAGTCTTGTTGACCTAGATAATAAATAGTTGCTGATTGATGAGCATCTGAAAAATATCCATCTCCAGAAGTCGTCCAAGTTATATCACTATCGGAGACTTGCGCATCTAAATCAATGTATGTCGTCGTAGCAGATACATATAGTGTGTCAGGAAGGTTAATTACAGGAGAAGCTGTGATGGAAGTAGATACTTTATTGGTAATCAATGTTTTAACTCCGCCATTAGCAGGGTCTGGCACATTGGTTAAGCTTGCAGAATTAGTTAAGATGCCATCTGTGGGCCAAGTACCTAAACCCGCATCCAAGTAAAAAATAGCGACCGTATTGGGTTGTACTTCGTCAATGACAAAGGACGCTGTTCCACCCAAAATACTAGTATTCCCGATACTAAGTCCTTCGGTCAAATAAGGCTCAAAAGCCCACGTACACGGAGCGGGTAATATGTCTGTAAACTCCAGCCCTTGAAGCGGGATGTTCATTTCATTATTGATGGTGAATTTATACACCAAGAAAGCATCATCACAACTCTCAGTGACGGAGACTTCTTTAGAAAATTCGACCACCGTCGAAGGGCAGTCTAAACTCCCGTCAATAAGCACATCTTCACTAGAAGTCTGACTTCCGTCAAAATCAATATATACTTGATTGGCTGGCCCGTCAATATCCACATCTTGCTGATGATAAAAACTATTACCTGCCTGTGATGCATCGTAGGTTAGCGTAAGCGAAATACAACATCCTGCAGGAATGTCATAGCTTCCATTATCTTCGGTCGAACAACCATTATTATTAAAAATAGTATTGACCAACACAAAGTCGGCTGGGGCGATATCCGTCACCGTTACATCAAAAGCGTCAATGTCACTAATATTACAAACATCAATCGTGTAAATCACCATCGTGTCGCATACGGGTGTAGGAGTAGATGTATATTTGTTGGCCTGTAAAGTCGCTTTGCCTTCCGTGCAAATGGATTGATTGTCGATATTGTTGGAATAAGCTAATTCTTCAATAACGGTAATTGGAAACTGAATAGGCGGCGCCGAGCTCGCATCGTCATTCAAAACGGCAAAAATATTACTAGGTGAAGTCACGGGCAAGACAATCGTAAAAGTATCTATTTCGCCCGCAGGCAAAGCACATGGCATAATCCAAGTCATGATTTTATTTGCCCCAAAAAGATTGGGGTTGTTATGATAAAAGGTGACAGGTGTACCCGAAGGAAGCGATAATTCTCTCAACGCTTCAATGGTGAAAGTAAGCTCCACTTCATTTGGATACGGGCAGTTGCCAATGGGCACAATATCCAGAATGTTAATAGCTCCATCTCTATTGAAATAAGCCGTAGCGGTGCTGCCAGGGTCAATGGGACACAGGTATAAATTGACGATATTTTTCGCAAGATTTTGGTCAAGGAGCGAATAGGCGGGGGCACCGGGAGCCAACTGCGGCAAGGAAGCCACTTTCGTTAAAATATTTCTAGTTGAATTTTCAGCGAAAGCTCCATCAAAAGCAATAGTGATAATGTGAAATCCTGCCGCCTTTAATTCATCCGCTAAAGCAATCAATGACGGGGATATCTGACCATAAGAACCATCGGTAGAAAGCACCAGAACACGAGCTACATTAGGTCTTGCATTTGAAAGTAGATAGTCTCTGCCAAACTCCATGGCTTCATGCGGACTAGTACCGCCATCAAAAGCTCGCTGGAAATTAACATAGTCTTGCAAAGTACTGGGGTTGCCTGTGATGGGTATTCTAACGGCTTGTTCATTGTCGTTAGACCATTCTATGAAGGCAGCCCGACTTTCATTCGCGCCATTGCCAATATTGGCTTCTGCTAAGAAATCCACAAAAAACTGTTTGGATTCATTATATTCTGTTTGGTCAACGGAGCCTGAAACATCATTGAGAATAACAATGTCCAACGGTTCCGTACACGGAAAAACAGGTACAGTCTCATCCAGTAAGGAGACCGCTACCGACTGTTGGTGCCCAGCATCATCGCTGACGGTAATGGAATATTCGCCTTGGGCAAGATTCGGGATGGTAAAAGAATTACCGCTAATATTATTTTGGCTACCGGAAGATACGCCCGACCAGTCAAAAGAATAGGGAGCAGTGCCCCCATTAATGGTAAGTGTGATACTGCCATTGTTAATTCCATTAGAGCTATTGGTGGTAGAGATTTCAATAATCTCAAAGACACTACCTAATAGTTCACTAAGCACAATACCTGTTTTGATGACGGTATCAGGCGTTGCGGTGGTGACGGTGACGCTATACGTACCGGCGGACAAGTTATCAATAGAAAACACATTGTCTTGGCTACTTCCACTACCTGTCATAATATCTTGTTCTTTTTCCCAAGAATAGAAAAAAGGAATCATGTCATAGCCATTGATGGTGATTTGCAAAGATCCATTAGATGCATTGATACAGGGCGAAAAGCTTTGAATGGTCATCGTCAGGCCACAGGCAGCGGCTAAAATCTCACTTTCATTGCTACAGGATGAAGGGTTGTTAAGGATGGTAATGATTCCCGTAATGGCTCCAGGCGTAGATAGAAGCTCTTGGATACCGCAGCAATCTGTTAAGTTGTTATTGTAGCTGATGTCTAAATTCCCGCCAATAGAATTCACATTAGCGAGCCCATCAATATTGGTCAAGTTGTTATTGTAGCTGATGTCTAAATCCCCGCCAATAGAATTCACATTAGCGAGCCCATCAATATTGGTCAAGTTGTCGTTGTAGCTGATGTATAAATCCCCGCCAATAGAATTCAAATTAGCGAGCCCATCAATATTAGCCAAGTTGTCGTGGTGGCCGATGGACAAATACCCGCCAATAGAATTCAAATTAGCGAGTCCATCAATATTGGTTAAGTTGCTGTTGTAGCCGATGTTTAAAACCCCGCCAACAGAATTCAAGTTAGCGAGTCCATCAATATTAGCCAAGTTGTCGTTGTAGCTGATGATTAAACCCCCGCTAATGGTATTCAAATTAGCGAGTCCATCAAGATTGGTTAAGTTGTTGTTGTCGTTGCCGATGTATAAATACCCGCCAATAGAATTCAAATTAGCGAGTCCATCAATATTGGTTAAGTTGCTGTTGTAGCCGATGTCTAAATTCCCGCCAATGGAATTCAAGTTGGCGAGTCCATCAATATTAGCCAAGTTGTCGTTGAAGCTGATGGTTAAATCCCCGCCAACAGAATTCAAATTAGCGAGTCCATCAATATTAGCCAAGTTGTCGTTGTAGCTGATGATTAAATACCCGCCAATAGAATTCAAATTAGCGAGTCCATCAATATTGGTTAAGTTGCTGTTGTCGCCGATGTATAAATCCCCGCCAATAGAATTCAAATTAGCG
>CAMZKG010000175.1 GCA_947311105.1 uncultured Saprospiraceae bacterium | reverse complement strand
TTGTGTATGTTGAAGCTATTTTTTTTGAAGCGTAGCTGGGCTACGTGATAAAAAAATAGCAAAAACAGGCGCAAAAAGGGCATTTTGTGGCAAAAATCTGCGGGTACCTAAATAGTTACCAATAATCAAAGGTTAAACATTTCTTAACGAGCACACTAAAACTGGCTTTTTGCGAAAGCAGTCCCTATATTCGTATTCAATCAAAAAATTGACATCATGAAATATTTGTTTTTCATTCTATTATTGGCGATTTCTGTACCGAGCCAAGCCCAATTCGGCAAATTATTAGAAAAAGCCAAAGAAACTAAAGATAAGATTGTCCCAAAATCTGGCGCACTCTCCCAAGAAGAAATCGGCAATGGCCTAAAAGAAGCCTTGGACAAAGGTGTCTCTAAGGCCGTGGACTTCCTTTCGGCGAAAGATGGCTATTACAAGAGCCCTTACAAAATCCCTGTACCTGAAGACGCGGAAAAAATAACCAACAAACTCAAAAGAGTCCCAGGCTGGAATAACGTAGAGCAAGAATTAGAAGAAAAAATGAATCGTGCCGCCGAATTAGCTGCCGAAAAAGCCAAGCCTATCTTCATCAAAGCCATCAAAAATATGAGCTTTAGAGATGCCATGGATATCCTAATGGGTAAAGATGATGCAGCCACCAATTACTTACACAGAAATACAAATACCGCACTCGTTGCCGAATTTATGCCAATCATCAAGCAGGCTTTAGACGAAGTTAATGCCACCAAATATTGGCATTCAGCGGTGACTGCTTACAACAAAATTCCTTTTACATCTAAAGCTAATCCTGATTTAGACAAATACGTAACTAAAACGGCACTTGACGGAATGTTCAAGCTGGTCGCTAAGAAGGAATTGGATATACGCAAAAATTCTTCTAGCCGTAGTTCTGACTTATTGAAAAAGGTGTTTTCTAGACAGGATTAGGAACGCATAGGGGATTTTGCGACACTTTGATGGGTTGTGTAAAATAGACAAGCTAACAGAAATTTTTCTAGCAATCATCCCATCCGCTATTCAGTTGAACCTTTGCAAGCCTGCACTATTCTGGTAGAACGGGCTTTAGCCTGTTAGGATTGTCTCAACGGGCTAAAGCCCATTCTACTAAGAAGTATCAGCGGCTGCAATGTTGCAGCCACTGAGTTAGGATTGTCTCAACGGGCTAAAGCCCATTCTACTTTAACCGCTTAGGCTTTTTTATCGTAAGAGCTATGGGCGCAACTTCGGATTGTTTTGATGTCGTTGAGTGTCTCGCTTAGTTTTTTTGCCAAGGTTTTTCCGCAAGGCGTCATCTAAGTCAACACCTGTCTGATTGGCAAGGCAGATTAGGACAAATAGCACATCCGCCATTTCGTCCCCCAAATCATCTTTTGCGGTAGCTTCGTGGTCAGGGTTTTTGAAGGACTGCTCGCCATAGATACGCGCCATCAATCGGGCAACTTCCCCAACTTCTTCGGTTAAAATGGCGGTATTGGTCAGCTCATTGTAATAGCGAATACCAACCGTATTTATCCAGTTATCTACTGTTTTTTGTGCTTCTTTAATCGTCATTTGTTTGGATATTTGGATGCTTTGCTATTATTCTTTGTTTTGAGAATCAAGCCAGATGGTGACAGGGCCATCATTAATTATCCCTATCTGCATATCTGCTCCAAACTGTCCGCTTCCGACATAATCTATCTCCTGATTCAGGTAATGAATAAAACCTTCGTAAAGGGGAATGGCTTGGCTTGGTCTAGCAGCTTTGATAAAAGAAGGGCGATTTCCTTTTTTTGTGGAAGCATGAAGCGTAAATTGACTAATGACCAATATTTGCCCAGCAATATCTTTTACCGAAAGGTTCATCTTATCATCTTCATCACTAAAGATGCGCATATTGATTATTTTGCGAACTAACCAGTCCACATCTAATTGGTCATCAGCATTTTCGACACCTAAAAATATAAGCAATCCCTGATCAATCTTATCATGCAAAACGCCTTCAATAGATACTGATGCATGACTTACTCTTTGTACTAATGCTCTCATTCAACTTATTTTAAGGCAAAGCTTGCCCAAACCTAATAACGCCCCAATTAAGAAAACAAATCAGGAATTTCGGGTACTTCTACATGGTTTTCAGGCTCATCATAACTGGTTGAATTTATCTTCGCCGATACAGGATAACTTTTTAGGCGATTGGCTTCTAAAGAGCCCAAAATTCTTTTTATTTCAGACAAGTTAATGTTACCAAGCCAAGCAGCTTGCTTTTCTTTGGTATCAAGTATGACGGGCATTCTGGAGTGAATATGCGCCACATCAGGACTAGAAGGAGCCGTAATAATCGAAAATGTTTTTACTAGATACCCTCCTTGATTCCAAGCATCCCAAATACCCGCCATAACCATTAGTGGCTGGTTATTTAGCATGATGCGATAAGGGCGCTTCTGTGTCCCATACTGCTTCCACTCGTAATAGCTGTCAGCTAAGACCAAGCATCTCTTTTCCCGAATAGGCATCCGAAAAGAAGGCCTAGATTCAATACCTTCCATGCGGGCATTGATGAGTTTTCCCTTGTTTTTCCCATCATTCGACCAATAGGGTACAAGTCCCCAAGCAAGATATTGGAGTTTTTGGGGTTGGTCATTGGTGATGACAAAGGCATGTTGAGTGGGCGCAATATTGTAGCTTGTCCGCCAAAGATGTGCTATCTCCACGTTGTTAAAATGCTCTTTTACTTGTCCTTCCGATAAGGCAAATGAATACCTACCACACATATTTTATATGTTTTGGTTGGGTAAATATATGAATTTTGTTGGTATTTTCAATAGAATAGATAGGAAATGGTATCTTTGGTGGTTGTGGAAGCAATATTTTTTTGAAGCGTAGCATAGCTGCATGAGAAAAATAGCTAAATCAGGTGCGAAAAGGGCATTTTATGGCAAAAATTTGCCCTATCAACACAGTTGCAAAAGAAAAAAGAATGATGGCAAAAACACCTAAGCCGCCCTATTATGCCGTGATATTTACGTCTATTCGAACGGCAGACGATGAAGGGTATAATGATATGTCGGAGCGCATGATAGCGCTTGCGCAAAAACAAGAAGGCTTCTTGGGTGTAGAATCTGCCCGAGAGAAAGTGGGTATCACCGTGTCATATTGGCGTGATTTGGCGGCTATATCCAAATGGAAAGCCCATGCCGAGCATCAGCTTGCGCAAAAAAAGGCCATTCAAATTGGTATGCCAGCTATCAGGTTAGGATTGCCTTAGTAGAACGTGACTATGCCTTTTGAGTGTAGTCACGTTTTGAATCTTGGTTGAATTACTTCTTAAAGACTTTATAAATGCCTGTTTTATCCTTAAGCTGAACGCTAAGAAAGTAAACCCCTGAGTCTAAGTTAGAAAGGTCAATGTCGGTTGCATTCGTCAAAGGGCGAGCATATTTGACTTGTTGTCCTAAAGTATTCAAAATGCTCAAAGAAACAATATTCTCGGAAGCCTTTAAGGTGAGTAGATCTCCTACGGGGTTAGGAAAAATATGAACATCATGAGCGCCAAGTACTTCTTCTGAAGCAACAACTTCACACACTCCAAATTCAATATTTCCAACAAATTCATAGTTATTTCCTTCAAGCTCTATTTTCGTAATCGGCTCATCAGCAATAAAGCCTAAAAATACAGCTCCTGCTCCAGGTAAGTCTTCTAAATTGACGCTGTCAATCAGCCCCGAAGTCCCAAAAATTCTAAAGGTAGCGGAAGTGGAAAAGACCCAGCTATAATTTAGTCCCACTCGGTTTATGTTCCCATCAGGGAATTTAACGATAACAAATGATTCACCTTGATTTGCGCCCACCGCATCAATCGTATCTGCTCCAAACTCCTTAGGAGAATACACCATATACTCATTGCCAGGGATGTTGGTATTGGAAGACGTCAAGACAATTCCTGCTTGAATTTCTCCTGCTGGAAAGCAGTCATTTCCAAGGGATGATATATCTCCTGCGCATGATGTCGCTTTAGTTGTGTCGCTCGGGCCTCCTGCAAAATCTTCCAGTACTAGACTTCCCGTACAGGCCGCCTTAAATGAAGCTCTATCTTCAAAATAAGTAATGGCGCCACTAGGGCTTAAAAAGTCTGCTTTCTGCACCTTGAAACTGCCATCTTTGACCTTTAAGTCCGTAACTTGAGTAAATGTTTGTTGAGCTAGCAGACTACTACTTGCAAATAAAAAGAAAATGAAAAATGCTTTCATCTGGATATCGTTTTAATGATTTGTGTCCCACTTTTTGGGTATTAAGAAGCGGCAAAGGTAATGGGTATTCCGAAAACTATACAAGTAAATTGGATGTTTTTTTGCAATTGTTTAGCCCCTATTTTTAAAGTGACGCAAAATTTTCTATTTATCGCATTTGTCAACCCCTTCTTATTCCCCTTACAAGTGGGAACGGTATGGCAAATAGAAAATTTTACTTAGCATCTACTAAGTTTGGCTAGAACGACTCGAAAGAGCCTATGAACGCTAGGTAGTAGCCTTTGGACTAAAATAGGGAACAAAGCCAATTTCAAAAAGGCATTTTAAAACCCACTTGAAACGACGAAGCACTACTATAGCGCATTGTTTTTTCGGAGTGGACTCAAGTATTCCATCCTTAGGATTTCTCCTAATTCAAAGGCACCCGAATTTGATATTCTTTGTGTTTCCGGTTGGTCAAGGAAGTTCCTTTAATCCAAGGGTTATAAACTTTTAGCTTACGGTAACTCATTCCGTGTTTTTTGGCGAAAGCCGCCCAACTAGTCACAGGTCCATCAACCACAATCACAGAGTAAGGCGGCAAATCAGTATATTTTTGCTCTGGATAAATGTGATAACCATAGGTCTCTGGATTTTGCATAATTTCCTTATTGGCAATGATTCTGAAGAAATAACGCATCGTCTCCTTGTTCAAATTCAAATCATAAAGCGTCTTCCCTTTTTGCTTTTGTAAAGTTTTTTTGAGACGTGGCCCCCCCATATTGTAGGCAGATGCCGCCAAAGCCCAAGAGCCAAATTGGTCGTGGTAATGTTTTAAATATTTACAAGCTGCTTCGGTAGCTTTTTCCAGATTATTTCTTTCGTCAACTTCTTTGTTAATTTCTAGACCATAATAGGCGCCCGTACCTTTCATAAACTGCCAGATGCCTTTTGCGCCAGCGCCAGAAGTAGCATTAGCCAAAGAGCTTTCGGTTACAGCCAAGTATTTTAGGTCGTTAGGCAATCCGTGCTTCTCCAAAATAGGCTCAATCACTGGAAAAACCCGTTGTGCCCTTTTTATCGCAAGAATAGTACTCGTATGGTGATAGGCAATATGCAAAATCTCCCTATCCAATCTCTCATAGACATCTTGGTCTTCCATCGGAAGACGCTCGTCCGCAAAGTAAAAATCTTTGTTGATGTCAAAAGCGGTAACCGTTGCTACTCCATTTTGGGAGACATTAGTTGTTGCCATGGGCATGCTATCATTTGTTTTTACGGCCTTATTTTCTGGTAAGTAGGAAGAAAACAAAAGCAATAAAAAAGCAGCAGTGATGAATGCACTGTAATAGCCAATACGATTTTTCATAATTAATATTTTTGCAGGGAGAGCTAGTCCACAGGTTTCACAATAAAAAACATGCCAAAATTAGCACATTGGGCTAGTTTCTTTAGTAATGTTTGTAAAAGTAGCGTTTGAGTAATCTCTTAACGAAAAAAGAGTAGAATTTAATTGCTTGTTTTACCAACTAAATCGTTGAGATGTTGCACTCCAGCCACCCAAATAGTAATAAAATGCTGTAGGGAGACCGCAAATATATTTATTTTTAGGATGAATAACAAATAGTAGGCCGAACCAAAAAAGACTACTTAGGGCGCTTATAAATAGGCACCGTAGAACATGGCTCACCAAACATGATGCTCTTTACATGGGGCTTCAGCAAACGCGTCAACTCCATATAAGCAGAAGGCGGAACGGGCTTTTTGCCACAACCTTTTAAGATTATTTTGCCGTCTATGTGGGCAGTAATATCATATTTAGCCAAAAAATCTCGATAGTATGCACCAATATACTCGTCTTTTGTCCCGTGATAAACTGCTTTCGCAAAATCACTAGAAGCAACGCCAATAAGCATATAAGCCCACATCGGTATAATAGCTTCCGCCGAATTAAATACCAACAAAATACCATCTTGATATTGTGCCCAATCGTGCTCCGCTACGGCTTCACGAAAGTCCTTCTCCCTAAGAATGAGTCCCCGAAAAAGATAGTCTTTCAGGTCAAATTCATGCAAAGTTTCCGGAGGGTAAAAGTTCTCTAGATTAATCGTAAAAAGATCACTTTTTTCCACCTTATTGACCAAAGGCTTGATGGGGATGAATTTTTTGTTTTTTTCTATTTTCATGATTTCTTTGTCTGTCGTGGTCTATTGTAACACACAACTGCTTATTTGGTTGTTTTATTACCATTTGCTCGCTTCAAAACCAAATCAATCTTGGAGATGTTCATTACTCCACTGGAATACTCCAACTCTTAGGATGCTTTACGGTATATCGCAACTGAAACGACTCTTTGGAATAGGGAGCAACTTCTGATTGCCACCTTACTTCGCCTGTCGTCTCATTAAAATCTGCCGCCCCGTATTTGATTTCAGTTACTTCAATTTTACTCTTTCGAGAAACAGGAACTTGGTCAAAAACTAAGATGTGGACAGGGATTGACTTGTTATTCTTAATTTCGGTCTTCCATGCTTTTTTGATGATTTTCTTGGCTCCCAAAAAGCGTTTATTGGACTTGTCTTTGATGTTGGTTCGTGTAACTGCAATCGCCTTGTCTTTTCCGAGAGATAGCTTTAAGGTGTCATTTATGGAAGTGGCACTGATCAATGCTTTACCGACATAGGTATTTTCAAAGTAAAGATTGCTTTCGCCATCCAATAATTGATACTGTTCCCAATCTGTAATGTATGCCATCAAATAGGCAGCTAACTCTAGCTTGGGTACAATCTGATATTCATAGGTAGCGGGCATCTCAAAATGGCGCATTTCGATAACTTGAGATTTAGGCTTAGATAAAATGGTGTATGGCGTTTTTATGTCAAATTCTAAACTGGTCGTATTGGTGGTCATATCCATCTGAATGGGCTTAGACTCCGTGGGCATGGCATCCTTTGTCCTTTCGCGCTTTTTGAATAGCTTTTTGTTAGAAGCCCCTGCTCGGACTCCTCTTGACACGACTACAATATCAGCCAAGGCAATTCCTTCTTGCAGTGCAATGTTCATTCTAGCAGAAGTTACAGGCACGCTTTGGGATGTAAAGCCGACATATGAAATCTCCAAATATTGTTCGCCAGCTGGCACCGTAATGTCATATCGGCCATCAATATCTGTCGTAGTGCCGATGGTCGTTCCCGTAACCAAAATGCTTGCACCAGATAATGGTTCTCCTTGTTCACCCGTGATGATACCTGCAACACGGGTCGCTTTTTTGCTACGTCGAGTTTGTGGTCTGTATTCTCCTAAGTAAAAAGGATTTAGTATGGGTATATCTCCTGCATCTGTTGGTGTCGCATTGGAAAAAGACAACCATACATTCTTCCAGTCCACACCAGTTGATTGCCTTAGATTGGCCTTGTAAGATAGTGTGACGGGTTTTGAAAGATCGTCAATTCTTAAGTCATAAGTCGGAAACCAACCACAGTTAGCGACATAGTAACTAATCTCAAACTTGGACAAAACAGGTCTATCCGCTTGTACGATGATGTGGATTTTATAAAATCCTTTCCGTTCCTTGTCGGCCGTCTCATAGAGCTGGTTGGCAAGATCATTTCTGTGGGTTTGCAGTTTTGTAGATTCAATATTTATTTCATTCTGTTTTAATAAAATTTCATTTGTCTCCTTGCTATAATGTTTATAGTACTGGTCATAATCGGTAAAAGAAATAGGGGTGTCCGTTCCGACTATCTTTCTATTTGCCGTTAGGAAGTTTTGTTTTTCCGTAAGGGCTTGTTGCTCTAGAGCTAATAATTTAATTTTTAAATCTATTGCTTTTATCTGCTTTCGCAAAGCATCATCTGCTTCTGAGTACTCTTCTTTTAGATAATCTAGGTGGTTTTGAATGGACAAAACAGTGAAATCTCCAATGCCTTTTACTCGTATACTCTTCGGATCAAGAAATTTGGACAAGTCAGAAATAATCAACTCCGTTTTGCCTTTCGGCAAATGAGTAGATGCTTCGCGCAGTATCTGCCCCCCTTCCATAAAAACAGTGACCTTTTTGATGGTGGATTGTAATGGCTGTTCTTTCGAGATAGCAAAAAAAGGAAGTAGTAAAAAAAGGAGGAATAATAGTTCTTTCATGATTTATCGTTTAGATAGTGTTAAACAGGTTTTTGCTTTCGGAATCAAAAAAATTAGTCCTAAGTAGGTGTAGATATAAACGTTAGAACAACGTTAAACGTTGTGCAAATTCAAAGCAAGATGCAAAACAAGGATATTTTTTATGCTTTCTTATAAATTTACATTTATTCAAACCTAATAGATAACTACCTGACAATCAATTACATATCCGTTTACAAACGTTTACAAACGCATACATACGCAAGTAAACGTTTAATAAACGGATAAATTGAAGCGCCACCCCCACCTTTGCACTGTCAGTAATTGACACCTTTTTTAACGCTAAAACAAAAGTAATGAACAACTTACGCAATCAAGTACAACTAATCGGACACCTAGGGAAAGATGTAAATATCAAAGAATTAGAAAATGGACGTAAAGTCGCCACAGCATCTATCGCAACCAAGGATGTATATAAAAATAAAAAAGGCGAGAAGGTTGTCGAAACCCAATGGCACCAAATCATCGGCTGGGGCAAAAATGCGGTCAACATGGAAAGCTTTTTACGCAAGGGAAAAGAAGTAGCCGTACGTGGCAAGTTGACCTACCGAAAATATACCGACAAGAATGGTACTACTCGGTATTTTACGGAAGTGGTTGTAAATGAATTATTGCTAGTCAATTAAACGAAATGCAAGAAAACTATCTACATTACATTTGGCGGACTGGACACTTTCGCCAAAATGAACTCCAGACCACAGACGGCACTAAATTAGTCGTCAAAAGTCTTGGAGAATACAATACCAATGCTGGCCCAGACTTTCTTAATGCACGTGTGCAAATTGGAGACATACTATGGGCTGGCAACGTAGAAATGCACATATCAGCGTCCGAATGGGATCAGCATGGGCATTCGAGTGACCCCGCTTATGAGAATGTGATTTTACACGTAGTGTTAAACGAAGACAAACCCATTTTGCGAAAGGGGCAAAACAAGATACCCTGTTTGGATTTGCGCCCTTTCCTTTCGGAAAAAGTAACCACTAAATACATGAAGTTGATGCAGAGCCGTGCTTGGATCGCCTGCCATGCTCAATTCCCTAAAACCAATCAACTGGTCAAAAATCTTTGGACGGATCGCCTACTAGTAGAGCGCCTTGAACGAAAGACGGCTGAAATAAACTTAATCCTAGAGGGCAGCCAAAATGATTGGAATGCAGCGTTTTATCGTTTTCTAGCCAGGAGCTTCGGGGGACGGGTGAATAATGATGCTTTTGAGATGTTGGCAGCTAACACCCCGATTTCGATACTTGCCAAACATAAAAATGATCTTTTTCAGGTCGAAGCAATACTTTTTGGACAGGCTGGAATGCTACAAAGAAGATTTAATGATGTACATCCTAGACAGTTAAAGCGAGAATATGAAGCGTTGCAAAACAAATATCATTTGCTACCCATCCCAGAAGTTGCATGGAAATATCTTCGGTTACGCCCTGCAAATTTTCCGACTATACGCTTAGCGCAATTTGCTGTGTTAATTCACCAATCGGCACATTTATTTAGCAAAGTATTGGAAGCGTCCAAGTTGTCGGATTTGGTTGCGTTGTTTGATATTGATGTTTCAGCATATTGGGAGTCAAGGTATCAGTTTGACAAAAAAGCACACAAAGTCATTCGAAAACTGGGGAAGCCTACGATTTATTCACTGATTATCAATGCGATAGTGCCCTTTATGTTTCTTTATGGCAAAAAGAGAGATGATGGACGCCTACAAAAAAAAGCATTTGAATTGCTAGAAGCAATCCCTGCCGAAAAGAACAAAATCGTTCAAGGCTGGGAAAAACTGGGGGAAAAGTTTGATTCGGCCTACAAAACCCAAGCATTTATACAATTAAAGACTATCTATTGTGACCGTCAAAGATGTATGGAATGCCCAATCGGCCATGCTTTTTTGAATTGTTAAGGATTTTTAGTTTCGGTATAGCGGTTGAGCGATGTAATGGTATAACGATACCGCATTTTCTTCTGTGGTGACGGTTTAAGGTAAATTTTCGTTAATTACGCTAATTGTGACATACACCATTCGTGTAATTCGTGTCTTGCCTGTCGGCAATTGTTTTGACGCTAATTTTTGCTAATTACGCTAATTGCGATTTACACCATTTATTGTTAAAGTAAGCAACATTGCACCGAGCAAATACAAGCGCTAAAGCCAAATTCTCAAACCTTTTGCAAGGAAAAACGTATTTTTGCTTTGAATTTTGTTCCATTTACCTAGAACCCCCTTTTATGAAAATTCTAAAATTTGGTGGCTCGTCAGTCGCTACTCCCGAAACTATCCAACAAGTTGCTTCCATTGTACGAGAGAATTATAGCCGTGGTGAAAAATTTAGCTTCGTGGTCTCCGCCTTTGGTGGTGTGACGGACAAATTGCTTGGAATGGCAAAATTTGCAGCCACCGGTGATGAGTCTTTCGAAAAAGAATGGACACAAGTCAAGCAAAGACATCTGGACATGGTGGATGCCTTACTGACTAATGACTATAAAAAAAATGCCGTAGCCAAAGTAGAGCGTCGATTTACGAACTTGCTTCATGTGCTAAAAGGGATTCATGCGCTACGTGAAGTAACGCCAAGAAGTAGAGATTATATCGTTAGCTTTGGGGAGAGAAACTCTGCCTATATCATCTCTAGATATTTGACGCAGGAGGGCGTAATCGCCAATTATTTAGACGCTCGAAAAGTCGTATTGACAGATGCTAATTTTGGTGGCGCACAAGTACAAATAGAAAAAACGTATCAGCGAATCAGGGATTGGTTTGATGTACAACCTGGCTTAGCGGTGATTACGGGCTTTATTGGTGCGGCAGATGATGGAATTACGACGACTTTGGGTCGTGGTGGCTCGGATTTTACAGCAGCTATTTTTGGAGCAGCCTTGAATGCCGATGTTATCGAGATCTGGACAGATGTAAATGGTATTTTGACGGCAGACCCGCGAGCCGTTCGAGATGCACATACGCTGCCCGAAGTGACATATGCAGAAGCAATGGAAATGTCGCATTTTGGTGCAAAAGTAATATATCCACCGACGATACAACCTGCACTAAGAGCGTCAATTCCTATTTATATCCGCAATACATTTAACCCAGATTTTGAAGGAACAAAGATAAGCGGCAGTCGGCAGCCAAGCGTCAATCTAATTACTGGCATGGCGTCCATCGGCAATGTAGTTTTACTGACCTTGCGTGGTAGCGGCATGATTGGAGTTCCTGGTTTTGCGGCTAGGTTATTTAATTCTTTGGCACAAGGTGGTGTCAATATTATTATGATAACACAAGGCTCTTCGGAACATTCTATTTCTTTTGCAGTAACGCCATCCGAAGCGGACTTAGCAAAAACTCTGGTAGAAAAAGAATTTGATTTGGAGCTAACACGCAAAGTAGTAGAGCCCGTCAAAGTTGAAAACAATCTTAGTATAGTGGCGATTATTGGTGAAAGCATAAAAGTTAGGCATGGTATCTCTGGGACTTTATTTAAAGCATTGGGAGCCAATGGTGTCAATGTCGTAGCCATCGCACAAGGTTCTTCAGAGTTAATCATCTCTGTGGTTATCCATAAGTCCGACGAGAAAAAAGCATTGAATGCAATACATGAAACTTTTTTCAAGGAAAGTATTACTCAAGTCCACTTATTCATGGTAGGAATTGGCCTAGTTGGCGAAAAACTACTAGAACAAATCAATCACCAAAATGAAACACTCCGCAAGGAACATCAACTCGAAATCTGTCTATCAGGTCTAGCCAATAGCCGCCAGATGGCATTTGACGACAAAGGTATTTCCTTCACGAATTATCAGAAAGCTTTGGATGCAGGCGAGACTTCTGACATGGCATTATACGTCAAAAAAATGGCGGCGATGAATTTGCGCAATTCTATTTTCGTTGATGCGACGGCAAGCGATGCGGTGCCTGTTTTTTACGAAAGTATCTTGGAAAAAAGCATCTCTATTTCAACCCCCAACAAGGTAGCGGCTTCATCCAGTCAATTGCGGTACCTACGCCTAAAAAAACTTGCGCGGACATACAAGGCACAATTTGTATATGAGACCAATGTTGGGGCTGGTTTGCCGATTATTACGACGATCCAGGATCTAGTGCGCTCGGGCGACACCATTACAAAAATTGAAGGCGTTTTGTCAGGCACATTATCTTATATCTTTGGGGCTTTCAAAGATGGTGTTCGATTTAGTGACATCGTCAAAGAAGCCAAAGAAAAAGGCTTTACAGAGCCTGACCCAAGAGTAGATTTGAGCGGCAAAGATGTGGCTAGAAAGATTGTTATTTTAGCGCGAGAAATTGGACTAGAAATGGAATTAAAAGATGTGATTATTAACCCCGTCTTACCCAAAAATTGCAGTGAAGCACCAGACATTCCGTCCTTTTTCAAAGAGCTGGAAGCTTCAGATGATCACTTCGATGGCTTGCGCAAAAAAGCAGAAGATGAAGGTAAAGTATTAAGAATGGTGGCAAAATTGGAAAACAAAAAGTGCCACATCGGGCTACAAGCGGTGGATGACTCCAGTCCTTTTTATTCACTTCAAGGAGGAGACAACATGATTGCGATTACGTCTAAGCGTTACTCGCCCTACCCATTGGTCGTACGTGGACCAGGGGCTGGAGCGGACGTAACTGCAGCGGGAGTCTTTGCCGAGATTGTTAAAATTGGGAAAGATGGCTTTTAGCCACGGTTTGAGAAACCTTGACAAGCAAAAGCATGAAAGATAAAAACACGAAGCGAATAGATTAAAACTAGGGTTTCTTAAACCTTTGGTAATAGGTTTAACGGTGTAAACGGGTTTAAAGGTGTAAACGGGTTTAACGGTGTAAACGGGTTTAACGGTGTAAACGGGTTTAACGGTGTAAACGGGTGTAACGGCGTAAACGGGTGTAACGGTGCAAACGGGTTTAAGAAAGGGAAACCTATGGAAGGGTTTCATGAAAAGAAACAAAATGAAAATTTGCGGTGTCAGGAATTTTGTTCAAGCGCATAACTGATTACCAACCAAAACTATTTAGCGTAAGCAGCAAAAAAGCTACACTCTTCGATAATATCTTCGTAAAATTCTGTCTCGTTATATTCACGCATGAGTAAGTTGTAATAAACCATTCTGCTCGGTGGCAGCTTTGGTATTAAATTCTTATAAGGATTGTAAGAGCAATTTTCCGAAAGGAAGTACTCTTTTTGGTCAATTCTTGCCAACATAAAAGCGGCTCTTGCCTGCAATTCTTCGTCCTTTGATAGCTCAAGGGCTTTGCTAAAATATAGCTTTGCTTTGGATAGATTGTGATTTTCTCGATTACCAAAGGGGGATTGAACACTCGGATAGACATCATCAAAAGTATAGTACCAACTACTACCACTACGAAAATAATCAGCCGCTTCCCATGCCGGGCCAAAATAACTCATATTGTACCAAGCCGTTCCCAAAAGATAAAAATAATCTGGACCATTGGTGATATCCGCTCGCGCCCGATAATCATATTCGACCAATTTTTCAATGAGTCCAGCTTTGGTATAGGCGGTCGTATCGGTGACGGGACAAAAAACACAATCCCTAAAATCTTCCACAAATGGAGAATACATCTTTGTCGAACGCTCCGCTCTGGGCACTAAAGAATAAACTTCATTGGCGGCTTCCACTTGACCTTGCGA
The DNA here is from genome assembly GCA_947311105.1 of uncultured Saprospiraceae bacterium. Lineage (GTDB taxonomy): Bacteria > Bacteroidota > Bacteroidia > Chitinophagales > Saprospiraceae > HyVt-613. The sequence continues at coordinate 7,454 of CAMZKG010000175.1, read as the reverse complement.
CAAAAGTAAAGTGGCTTTAATTTCTAAGATTTGACTACGGATCGAAGTGTCCCCTTTTAGAATTAGCGTTTTTTCTAGCCTAGTCGGATTTTCTTTTTCCGTTAGTTGAATCAAATTATCTAGCACAGCCAAATCAGGGTTGTATTTTAGGTCATCAACAGAATACTTCATCATCATAGCTTTTCCCGGAAGGGAGTCCACAAGGTACAAATGTGCCATTCGCTCTTTTAAAAATAATCTTAAAACCCGATTCTTTTTGTAGATTTCTGAAGAAGTCATTAGGTTATACAAGTCACTTTCCGTTTCGGTATTTGCATTTTGATAGCTACTGATTTGGATAATCGTCCGAATAGTGGATATTTGCTTCAACAAAACAGGGTCATCAGTCTCCAAGCTATTGAAAACAATTTCTGCTTCCGGCCAATTACCTTCAAGCAGCAGCAGGTAACCCTTGGAGATTTCCCATACTATAGGATGGTTAATTTGTTTGTCTTTTAAGGCTTTATCAATTAATTTTTTAAGCTGTTTCAGTTGTTTTTTTTTATTTTTGGTTGGTGGTTTTCTTTGAGCATTTTGGTTAAACTCTGCCCCCAAAAATACATACTCCATTTGTTTCATTGCCTTAATGAGTAGTGGCTCAAGCGAAGCGTGTTTGGGGTTTAGACGATAAATGGCTTCCATTTCGGGGGTGAGTCGGCTACGGGAATGGCTTGCGCGAATGGCATACATGTTGGCTTTTTCGTCATTGGATTGGCATAAGAGCATGGCTTTTCCCCATTGCTCATCATTATCAATATGAAAGCTTCGGTAGGCAGAAGTGCGCTTGCTGGGGCAGTTTTGGAATATTTGGGCAAAATGATAAGCTGCTTCGACTTTGTGGTTTGTTTTTATTTCTGCACCAGCGATATGACCTAGCACCCACCAATTGATGATACTATTCAACTTGTCAATCTTAGGCAAAAAATAATCCCTTAACTCGAATACTTTTTTGTATTCCTTCGCATAATGTGCTAGCCGTATCACTTGGTAAGCAATGCGCAATCGAATAAAATGGGAGTTCGTGTGCCTAAAAAGCTTTCCTCCTTCTTTCATCAAATCATGGGTCGCATCTAAATCCTTTTCCTTTTTTTGCCAAGCATCACTTGATGCGATGACGTGTGGTTCGCATTTTTTTGCAAAAATAAGATAATCCGCCACTTCTGTGCAACCCATTCTTTGATTCGCTTCCGCAAAAGTATTGCCCCGCAAGTCAATCGGGAGTGGTAATTTAGGATTAATGGTCGCAGCTCTTAATTCTTCCAGTTCGATGATAGAAGTCTTATAAATCACTTGAAAAACGTCTTCTCTCAAGGCGTTTTCACAATAGCGACTCATCCACTCTTCGACATTTCTATTGGTTTGTTGATCGGTATTCAGGAAGGCAAACTCAAAATTGTCGAAAGACAAAGAATACGGCGCATAAATCGAAGAAACATCAACAATATCTGGTTCTATAAAAGAGTAAGCAGTCGCTTCGGGTACATTCCCGCAGGCATCAGCGACCCGTGTGGGAAAAAGCAAAAAGACAATTAAGCCGCTAAAAAGCAATGTCCATTTGATGAAATATTGGGAAGTCATGGTATTTTGGTCAATTTAGGGGACAAGATACGGATTTTTAAAGATTAGCGCATTAAAGGGCTCAAAACATTTAAACTCCTTATCTTGGGCTACGATTCAACTGCGACACACTTAAAACAAATAACTTAGGAGCGGGCACAGGCTCCAATTACCTACAATCACAAAAACAATGGAGAACAAAATGGAGCATATAACCCTAGCATTTTTTAATAGCGATGTAAAAAAGTTGATTATTTATCTATGGCTAGCATTCTTGTCGTCGTTGGCATTATCAAGTTGCAAACATCAAAATACTAGGCAGGCCATATCCATTAACAATGGAAAGATTGCACTCGATTTTAACCCTAAAACAGGCGCTCTCATCTCTTTCAAAGACATGTCTTTAGCACATGATTTTTTGGTAAAAGACATTTTCGAAAGTTCTATCTGGGAAATCGATTTACTGCAAGGCTCAGAGCAAAAAACCATGGATGGTACCGCATCTGGCAAATTTAACTTTTCACATCCTGAGCCGCAGTCACTCGTTTTGACATGGGAAGACTTTCCAGAAAACAAAGGGGTTAAAGTCACAGCAAATGTCAGGCTTGACAAAGAAAAGCCCCTATCTTACTGGAGTATTTCAGTCACAGGCACAAGAGGCAAAAAAATAACCAAAGTGATATTTCCAAGAATTGAAGGCATTCGAGATTTGGGAGACGAGTATTTGGCTGCACCCGTTTGGATGGGTCAAATCATGAAAAAACCAAGGCCTAATCTGGCTAAAATCAAAAACGGGGACAAGAAATTTGAATGGGACTATCCTGGTCAGCTCTCCCTTCAGTGTCTGGCACTGTACAGTCCAGAACAACATGGCTTTTACGCATCCTGCAATGATAGCTTAAACTACAAAAAATCTTTTTCCTTTACACTAGATACATTAAACACCCTGAATTACCAGATGAGTAACTACCCTGCACTAGATTCCGCTCAATATGGTTACACCCCTGCTTATGAAGCAGTAATCGGCTCATTTAAGGGGGATTGGCTCACTGCTGCAGAGCAATACCAGCAGTGGGCATCTAAACAAAAATGGTGTAGAGAAAGCAGGTTAAAAAAAGGATTAACTCCTCCTTGGTTGTTGAATACGGGTCTATGGGTCTGGAACAGGGGGCGGTCGAAAAATGTGCTCTCACCGGCTGCTGATCTACAACAACGGCTAGGCTTAAATGTAAGTGTTTTCTGGCACTGGTGGCACGGATGTTCGTACGACGACGGCTTCCCAGAGTACTACCCCCCCAGAGAAGGCAAAGGCGCATTTGCTAAGGCTTTGAATCGTGCGCATGGCAAAGGACTAAAGGCCGTCGTATATTTAAATGCCCTACAATGGGGTACATCGACCCAAAGTTGGAAAAATAAAAATGCTAAATACTTTGCTGTAAAGGACATCAACGGTGATTTAAGATCGCACGTTTACAATATTTTTACGAACAATGCCTTGGCCAATATGTGCGTGACGACACCCTTCTGGAAAAATCATTACACATCATTAGCCCTTCGAGCCTTAAACACATACCATGCTGATGGCATTTATATGGATCAGTCTTGCATAACTAGAATGTGCTATGACACAAATCACGCACACACACAGGGTGGCGGCAACTACTGGCTACCTAATTTCGGTGCCTTAACCACTCAGATTCGCTCAGGAGCAGAGCTTCCAGAAAAGACCGGCTTAGTAGGGCAAGGCGGCGGAGAATCATGGCTTCCCTATCTAGATGCGTTTCTCACCTTACAGGTAAGCCGAGAAAGATATGCTGGTATTGGCGACTGGGAGACCATCCCATTCTTTCAGGCCGTCTATCATCAATACGGGATCACCTACGGCAACTATTCATCGTTGCTTAGTCCGCCTTACGAAGAGCTCTGGCCAAAAGATTTTGCCCCAAAAGAACCCTTAAAACTCCTAGATAAAAATTATAACAAACAATTTATGATGGAACAGGCCAGGTCATTTGTCTGGGGCATACAGCCAACCATTTCAAACTATCAGAGTTTTTTAGCTTCGGAAAGAAAAGAAGAGATCGAATATCTAATCAACTTGGCGAAGGTCAGATACCAGGCATTAAAGTATTTACTCTATGGTAAATTTGAGCGGTCACCCCAAATCAACATTCCAGAAGAAGAAATCTATATTTCCAAGTTATCGATTTACGTTGGAAAAACAGGAAAAAGTGTGACATCTTTTAGAAAGCGCTTTCCCATGATTTATACTGGAACTTGGAAAGCTCCCGACAACAGCCTTGGTATCGCATTGGCAAGTATCAGTGACAAACCTTATGATGTTCATTTTAGTTTTAGCGCTGACGACTACCAATTACCACCTGCTGGATCAGTGCAAATTATTGACACAAACGGACAAAGAAAAATAAGTAGTTACAAAGGTGGCCAAATTCAAATCAGACACACTCTACCCCCCAAAAGCGTATGTATCATCGAAATTTTAAAAACAAATAATCCCTAAAATGCAGATACTCAACAAATGCAATTATAAGCTACCTAATCAAAGTAATGGTTCCTTTTTTTTCTTCTTTGGAAGTAAATGAATCTTTGGAAAATTCTATTTCACTCACATATAAGTAAACTCCTGCCTGACACAAAGTTTGCCGACACCTACCATCCCAAGTCTTTTCTGGATCTGTACTTTGAAACACCAAACTCCCCCAACGATCATATATTTCCATCTTATAATTCTTCTAACTGGGCGCAAGATTTAAAAGGACTTAGACCATACCACGAAAGTAAAGCTATTTTTAAAAATAATTTTTTGGCATGAAGCCGAATGTCCATTCGGCTATACCATGCAATTTTTTTGTTATGTTTTTCGCAAGAAATGTGAATTCAGAATATTATTTGGTTCAATCGTGCAATTGTTCAACAGAAGCCAACGGCTCTAATTGTTGCTACGGGCTAAAGCCCGTAGTACTTTAGCGAAGCCTTTTATCTTTTACCCATACCCGAAAATGAAGCAGTATGTTTCAAACTGTTAAATTAAAGAACTTACTAACGCTGCCATCATCTTTGGAAATGGAAAAGTGCTCAAGAGATCTCTATCCACGGGAGTAATGTCCTTTAATTTTGGAGACGTCCGCACTTCTAATACCAAAAAATGACCAATTATTTTTTGATGAGTCAATAATTGTGTTAAAGGTCCAATTTGCTGGATTACGGTTGCATCTGGAGCAATTTTACGTAAATATTCTTTGATGGTCTGCTCTGGAATGCTTTCGTGGGATTCAAGCTGCGGAAATTCAAAAAGAGACTGCCAGATGTCTTTTTTAGTTCGTTTTTGAATCCACGTAGTAGCTCCCTTTCGGAAAACAAAATAGTAGAAGTGCCGAGTTTTGCGTTTTATTTTCTTTAGTTTGACGGGGAGTTGATGGATGATATTTTGCGCAAGCGCACAACAATCCGATGAAACAGGACAAGCAGCACAATCCGCATGGGTCGGTTTGCAAATCATCGCCCCCAAATCCATGAGTGCTTGATTATATTTTGCCGGCTCATCTCTAGCCATCAATTTATTCGCCAAAGCAGTAAATTCTTTACGCCCAAGCGTAGAGCCAATGTCGGTAAAATTAGCTGTATATCGAGCCAATACCCGAAAAACATTACCATCTACCACCGCATGCGGTAGGTGAAAAGCAAAAGAAGCAATCGCCGCGGCGGTATAAGGGCCGACCCCTTTTAGCGCAAGCAAACCTTGGTAAGTGTCTGGAAATAGCCCATCCAATTGCTCCGAAATATACTTCGCAGTAAAGTGTAAATTACGGGCTCTGGAATAATACCCCAGCCCTTCCCAAAGTTTCATGACCACTTGCTCATCGGCTTTCGCCAAATCATGCACCGTCGGAAAAGTCTCCAAAAATCGCACATAATAGGGCAGGCCCTGCTCTACCCGTGTTTGTTGCAGAATGATTTCGGAAAGCCAAATGGCATAAGCATCCGTTCTCGTTTTCCATGGCATATTGCGCTCATAGCTCTCATGCCAGCGAAGTAGTTTTTGAGCAAATTGTGATGCAGCCATTTTTCAGGTTACGGGGTTTAAAGGTGTATTGGAGCAAAAAAAAGGAGACTCGTTGAGTCTCCTTTTTTAGTTTTTAGCAGAGCTAACCTGCTCTAAGATATTACTTCTTTTCGGTAGCCGAAGGCTTTTTCTTTTTCTTTGGTCTAGAAACACCGTAGCTTCCAAGAATAATTTTTCCTTTTTTGGTTCTTTTATCTCCTTTACCCATTTTATTGTTATTTGGTGTGGCTCAAGCCACTTGATGAATGAAATTGAATCGCAAATTTAAGCATTTTTTGCCAAAAATCGCAATTTTTTTATTAGATCCATTTTAGGTCAGCGACATTTGGCGACTACTTCCCTTTAAACATGGGTTTACGTTTTTCCAAAAACGCTGCAACTCCTTCTTTATAATCGTCCGTTTCTCCCGCTTTGGGCTGCAAGTCTCCTTCCAAATCTAACTGTTCATCAAGCGTATTGCCAAACGATTGGTTGAGTGCATGCTTCGTCATGGCTAGGCCTTTCGTCGGCATATTGGCAAGTTTTTGCGCAAGCTTCAAGGACGACTCCCCAAAAACTTCGTCTTCAAAAACTTTGTAAATCATCCCCATCTGCTCGGCTTCTTCCGCAGATACTTTGTCTCCTAACATCATCAATGCTGATGCCTTTTGAAACCCAATCAACCGCGGCAAAAAGAAGGTACCGCCACTATCCGGTATCAGCCCAATCTTACTAAATGCCTGAATAAAAGAAGCGGATTGGGTGGCTACAACGACATCACATGCCAAGGCTAGATTGGCGCCTGCGCCTGCTGCGACCCCGTTTACGGCTGCCACAACGGGCTTGGCAAGTGCGCGTAACTGGCGCACCAAAGGATTGTAATGCTCGCTCAATATCGCGGATAATGGTGGACCATTGGGGTCAACGATTTCTTTCAAATCTTGCCCCGCACAAAAGGCACGACCTTCTCCTGTCAACAACACGGCTCGAATGCCTTCATCCTGAGCACATTTTTTCAAGACTTCTTGTAGGCGAAGAGCCATTTCTCTATTAAAACTATTATAGCTCTTAGGGCGATTGAGCTTTACGATGGCAAGGTTATCTACTTGCGTAAAAATGATGGAATCCATTGATCTTGTTTTTGGGGCAAGATACGACTACTTTTCGGAGTAGTTTAACTCTTGACTCTACAAATTTTCATCTTGTTTCTTCTCTTGAATGGTTCTATCTTTTTTTACTGGTTTCAGTTGAATAATTTGTTCAATCGTGCAATCGTTCAACTGAAGCCAGCCTGAAAATTAATATCATAGAATAAATGGTTCGGTAAAAAAATACTCCGACGTAGCCTGCCACGCCTCCAACTTCTTCCTTGATTAAGGCAAAATTTGAAGCTGTTTGAATAAAAAGAAATCCTTACCAAAAATCTTCAAATTTCACCTTACTCAGCGTCAGAAGTCTTCACCGTGACCCGCTACGCCTACGTATTTACATCACAAACACCTTCTTAGCCCATAGCTTCGCTTTGGGCTAAGATAGGAAAGCCCTTCAGGCTTTACGAGGCTTTTAGTTATTCGTATATTTATTTTTTTCAAACTTCACTTTAGGCAATAACTTCTATTTTACTCAACTCAGCAAAAAACATTAACTTGCATTAAATAGAAAAAGCCCGTGTTTATGGGGCAATGGTTCGGTAAAAAATAACTGCCACAAACAGAATTTATCAAGTTACTATCATTTGCTATTCAAAATCGAAGAAGACCAGAATATTGCGCTCCCGAAGCTCAAACAGAAATAG
>CAMZKG010000174.1 GCA_947311105.1 uncultured Saprospiraceae bacterium | reverse complement strand
CAGAAAATAGGCATTTTTGTGTATGTTGAAGCTATTTTTTTTGAAGCGTAGCTGGGCTACGTGATAAAAAAATAGCAAAAACAGGCGCAAAAAGGGCATTTTGTGGCAAAAATCTGCCCTACCTAAATAGTTACCTTTGTTGTATCTTGTCTGGTGTCGATATTACTAGCTGAAGCAGTTTCTTTCGTAAATTATAAAAAAAATGCATCTTTCTTTGCCTTCAATTTCTAATAAGTTAATTGCAATTTTGCTTGCAATTGTACTTGTTGTAGCACTTGGCGTCCGAAAAAAACGTCCTTTGTTAACACAAGAAACTATAGAAGAGAAGATTGAAGAAGCCTTTATTTTTGCGGAGCTGACTGATACGACTGCAACGGAGCTAGTCAATTATATAGATATGAATTCTATACAAGTAAGTAAAGATGTCAAAGCGAAGCTGTTAGTGCTACGGCTATTTGATAAGGTTAATGTTTTTGATGTTGAGAGTATAGATAGCCTTTCAAAAGAAGCAATTAGATTTGGATTACAAGAAAAGGATTCATCGGCTCTTGCGATGACCTACGAATGTTTAGCGGTAAGATATGCAATAGTGGGTGAGCACCAGGCTAGTATAGACGCTGGGCTAAAGGCTTATCAATATGTGCAGCCAAGAAAAACTGCCGAAAATGAAATGTTAAAAATTGACTTGTTTCTTAATTTAGCTCACTCAAGTTTACTACTCAAGAAATATGAAGATGCTATAAGATATGCAGAGAAATCATTGTCTGTTGTACATGATATAGGAATCAAGCGAGATCGAATTATATATCTAAAAGGTTATCTTGTTATGGCTTACGCCAGTATTGGGCAGACAGAAAAAGCGGAGCAATATACCAGCTTTTCTATAGATGATCCATCCTTAAAAGCTGCTGTGGTCTTGCAAGAAGGGGCTGGATTGGTATATGCCAATAAAGAAGATTATAAAGCTGCTTTTAAAAGTCTTCAAGACGCTTTGTTTTATAGCCGACTCTTGAATAGTAATGATAAAAAGACGCTTTCCAAATTTTCATTAGCTGAAGTTAAACTAACGAAACAAATAGCAGAACTTTCGGAGTCTAGGTTAAAAACCGAACGCAAGCTGCTATTGGGTAGCTTGTTGTTAGGACTCGTTATATTTTTGGGGTTGTTAGTTAATTTGCGCTTTAATAAAAAACAAAGAATGCATTTGCGTAGGATCGATAAGTTGAATGGTGAACTAAACCATGTTATGGAGGAAATAAAAATCCAAAATGCCATACTCCAAGAAAAAAATAGTGAAATCAATAACCTTTTAAAGACTCAAGAAAAATCTCTCTTTTCTAGGGTGCTAAAAATTTCTACTTACAACGATACAGTAGGAAAACTATCCAGTTATTTTGAGAGCCTAATTGATAAGAATCAACCAATCCAAGACGAAGACATTTCTTATGTCCAAAATGTACTAAACTCTTTGGTCGATGATACAATCTGGCAGGATTTTGAAGTACAATTTGAGAAAATCCGTCCATTCTTCTTTAGAAATCTAAAACAAACGGCTTCTGATTTAACGGTAAATGATCTAAAACACTGTGCTTACATAGTCGCAAAGCTAACGCCCAAAGAAGTAGCTAAAATGATTAATATATCCCACCGAAGCGTAGAAACAACACGATATCGAATTAAAAAGAAATTGAATCTAGTAAAAGACCAAAATATTTATGACTACCTGATGACGATCTGATTCGTCAGTGCTCGGGCGCTTTTCTATTTGGTGAGTTTAATGTTATTGGCTGAGTTGAGTAGATTGGGAAGGTTCTTGTCTTTTGCTAGAAGATGCCCTTTTTGCACCTGTTTTACTATTTATTCATCACTTGGCGTAGATACTCTTTAAAAAAAATAGCCTTCAATATACCCCAAATGCCTATTTGCTGCCTAGCAGTTACGTTTTTTATATAGAAGATTAGCCAGTTTTTTTGTGGTTTTAATAGGTACTAAGTCCAAAAAAGGACCAGATTCAAGCGCTAAGCCCGATGTGAATTTTACCTTAATCAAGAAAGATGTGGGACCTGGTTGGCTACGTCGTAGTAGCTTTTTTTCGATTATTGGATCTATATTTGAAATTGTGCAGACAACAATACTACATTGGTGGCTAAAAGTCAGGAAAATATACGTTTTTAGCTCTACAAATATACTACATCGGCTCATATAGCAAAAAATAAGCATAAATTTGTTTGGCACTCTCAAACATACTGGGAACAGCAATTACTAAAATGAACACTAAACTAAATTCACAGATGATACACCGAGTAAAGTTAAAAAACTCAGAAGATTTTGCAATTTTTGATGACCAGGCTTACGAATTTCTTACAACGGATCCTTACTTGATTAAAATTGATTTTATCAATAACATTAGGCGGCATTCTAGTGGTTGTGGAGTTTTTCAAAAAGTATGGAAAAATCAGGATGGCAGTTATGTCACAGAGACTATCTACTTGCATAAGTTGATTGCTGAAAAGTTTTTGTCCCATCATAAAACAGATAAAGTTAATCTGGTAGGGGTGAAAAATGGTAATAAACTTGACTGCAGGATTGAAAATTTAGAGTATCGTACACGCTCTCATGCCAGTCGAGTACGTAAAACAGCTAGCAAAACTGGATATACTGGTGTGTATCGAGAAGGGGCAAAGTATCGTGCTGTAATTACAATCAATGGAAAACTTACTCATTTGGGGATGTTCTTGACTCCTGAAGAAGCAGCAATTGCTTTTAACAATAAATCTAAACAAATTTACGGTGATAAAGGAAAGATAAATATCATCAGAAATGATGATAAGAAGCGCTCCTGAAATAGTAGCTCGTAAAACAGGATGTTGGTGCCAAAAATATTCTATTTCTCCTTGTTTTGGCTCCCCCCCCCAACTATCCATTGAAATAGGAATTTAGACAACTGAATAAAATTTTGGGATTTTTGCGTTATAGTTGAGCTATGTGATGAAAAATAGCACAAAAAGGATTTTTGTATCGATAGTATGCTTTAGCTACTATGAGCACAGTAAAACAAATAATTGATTTTGCTGTTTAAGAGTCTCACATAAGAAAAGCAAAAAAGATAAAAAAATCAAGATGGACACAAAGAAAGTAGCGCCAGTGATGCTCTATACAGAGCAGACACCCAACCCAGAAACACTTAAGTTTGTGACAAACAAGATGTTATACCCAGGTACTGCGGAGTTTAGAGACGAAGATTTGGCCAAAGAGTGGTCGCCTTTTGCAGTAGCCTTGATGAGTTTGCCTTACGTCAAATCAGTTTATTTCTCGAATAATTTTGTGACGATTTCAAAAGAAATAAACTATGACTGGGCCGATATTATGCTTCAAGCTAAAGAGTTTATAAAATCGTACATTCAGGATGGTGGCGTGGTAGTTAAGGAAGGTTTTGCGGAAGCTATGCAAAAGCTAGAAGATGATCATGGGTATGGTTATCAATATGATGAAGCTACAGGCAATATTGTCAAAAAGATAAAAGATATCCTTGATAAGTATGTTAAGCCAGCCGTACAAAATGATGGTGGTAATATTACCTTCAAAAGCTTTGATAACGGAGTGGTTACGGTAATTATGCAAGGCTCTTGTGCAGGGTGTCCTTCTTCTACGGCTACCTTGAAAGGAAGCATTGAGACCATGTTGTCTCGGATGGTGCCCGAAGTAAAAGAAGTTGTCGCAGAAGCAGAATAGGGCTTTTTATCACGTGTCCAAACAGGGGTAACGGGGGAAACGGTGTAGCGGGTGTACGGTGCAGCGGGTATAGCGGTGTAACGGGTATAGCGGTGTAACGGGTGTAAAGGGTATAGCGGTGCAGCGGGTGTAACGGGTGTAGCGAAGCGACAAAATTGGGGCTCAAATACAAAAAAAAACTTCTCTGGAAATACCAGAGAAGTTTTTTATATAAGAACTAGACCTTAAAGGTCAGTATGTGTGATTATTTGCTAACCGTTACACGTTTTACCCCTACTTGGCTATCCGTTTTTACCTTAATCAAGTAAACACCATTGGCAAAGTCTTTTAGGCTAAGTGTGCGGTCTAATTGTCCTGCCACAAAGGAGTGTTTTTCCGCAAGGATAACTCTACCAAGATAATCAACCACATCAATACTAAGCTCTTTGCTCTGATGGGCTTCGATGCTTAAAGTAACGAAATCCGTAGTAGGATTAGGGTATAGCTCAAACTTCGCAAAATCGTTTACATTGTTGTTGCCAACTAGCTGATTGATGGTGACGTTAAATTCACAAACATCAGAAATGGTGGTGCCATTACATTGTGCGACAGCAGCATATTTTATAACAGTTGTACCAACAGGGAATAAGCTTCCACTATCTGGTCCAAGCACTTTCGTAAATGTAGGCGTACCGCAGTTTGCAGAAATGGCGATGTCATTTTCATCCCAAGTCGCGACAGCTTCTGTTTCTGTCGCAGGTATCGTGATGTCAATATTAGCAGGGCAATTGATGCTGATTTCTGGTGTGACTACCATTAACTCACCTGTTACCGTGAAGCTACAAGTCGAAGCATTACCACAGCTATCTGTAATCTCATATGAAATATCAACGGTAGTAGTAGTGTTGTATGTCGTACCCATATTAGGGCCTACGACTTGTGTGATAGTTACATCAGGATTGGCGCAAGACGAAGTAGCCGTAGGCAAGTCCCAGTTTAAGGTAACTTCTGAAGACGAACCCACAACTGTTGTGTTGGTTGGGCAGTTTACATTGAGTACGCTGCCAGCTCCAGACTCTGTAATGGTCACATCAAAAGAGCAATTAGCAGTTAAAGTAAGTGAGTCTTGACATGAAGTCGAAAGACCTAAATACTGTATAGTGGTTTTTCCTAAAGGAAAGAAGCTACCATTGGCAGGGCCGCTTATTTGTAATTTGCTAGGGTCGCCACAGTTTGACGAAACCACGACATCCGTTTCCTTCCAAGTCGCAATAGCTCCACCCGCTCCAGCAGGCACTTCGATATAATTATTTTCAGGACAAGTTACGGCAATCTCAGGCGTCTGAAGTAAACCGATAACTTGAAATTCGCAAGTAGAAACATTGCCACAGTCATCAGAAATGTGATAGATAACTGTCTCATTGATTGTCCATGGCGTTGTGGAGCCTAGAACTGGGCCATCCGTTTGGGTGATAGTCAAATCTGGCACAGAACAAGTGGTAGAGCCCGTAGGCAAATCCCACGACACCGTTACTGCTTCTGCGGAACCAAGGATAGTCGTATCCGAAGGACAAGCGACAGTTAAGATAGTGGCAGGCGCATTAGAAGGCTCAATCAAAAAGATTGGACGACCCGTTAGCGCAATATTGTTAGGGCCAATATCCGTCGCATTAAAAGTCTCCGAATAGTCCCATTCTCTCTTAGAAAGAGTCGTTAAACCAAAGCTAGCCGGGAAAGAATAAGTACCAGAAGCTTGCTCAGACAAATCTAAAGTAGTTTTTGCCCAAATGATGTACTTGTATCGTTGGTTAGCTGCATCATAAAAAGCGCTACCGTCCAAGTTGGAAGGCAAGTTCATCGCAGCCGTCTTAGCCGCATCATAAGTTGTTTTGAAAACAACGTCAGAAGTAGTCTTGTAGGCAATCCCTTCATCCGTTTTTTGGATGTTGTCATAAGGATTGGTATTGGTGAAGTTATAATACATGCCCAAAAGGTCAAATTCTCCAGTAGCTGCTGCAGCTGTTTTTCTGTCAGCAAGCTGGTACGGGTGCATTTGTCTAATGTCCAGCTTCATAGCCATAACGACGGCTTTGGTGATGTAGTTGATTTGTACATCATTACTAGCCATAGACTGCGCCCCAAATTTTACTCTAGGTACATTGATTTCGGTAATAATCCATTCTTTCTTAGGGTGAGTAGTGCCATCATAGCCATATTGGGCTAGGCGATTAGCATAGGTCTCTTTTCTCTTCTTAACCCCAGCGGCACCAGCATCTGAATTTCTATGATAATCCCATTGATTGGTTTGGCTATTCCATTCGCGGACACTTCCGTCAATGTCTGGGTAGGTGTGGAAGCCCATTACATCAAAATAAGCACCACCACCCTTAGGGTATTCTGAAGTCACACTACCATCAACGGGATTGTCGGTATTACGTAATACAGCATCCAAAAAGCTTTCAAAACCGACACCTGCCAAGGCAACATAAGCATCAGGGTCAACTGTCTTGATAACGTCATAGCATATTCTTAGCGTTCTTACAAAATGTGGTAAAGGAGCCTTGAAGTGATTGACACAAGGAGAAGGGTTGGTATCCCACCAGTTGTCGGCTGTGCTGCCTTCTACTTGCCAACCTTGGACATAAGAGTGGTCAAATCCAGGTTCGTTCCAGATTTCCCAAAATCGTACATCATCCTTGTATAAGGTAACTAGCTTGTACATATAGGCAGCCAGATAGTTGTCATCATTGTATGGCGTGCCATTAAGTCCACCATCCCAAATAGGCGTGTAAAGATTGGCAAACATATTGGACTGGCAATTGACCGTATAAGGGTCATTAGAACAATACACATGCATTGGGTCCGCAGCATCACAGTAAAAATTTTGGTCACGATGCCACTCTGCTGGAAAACCAACAATCATTGTTAGTTCGGACATTCCTAGGTTGTGGAAGTGCTGAAAAGGCCCCACTAAATGGTCATATCCCCAGTCTTCTACAAAAGACTCTCTTAAAGAAGGACGAGACGTCTTAGCACCAATCCCCGAAAGACCTAATGCGGGATTACCCGCCGCAAGGTCTGCTAATTGTTCCGTAGAATAAGGCGGGTAATAGTCAAAGTTAATACCAGGTCTGAATGGCCCCGTATAGGGTGTGACCTGGTCGTCAGCGGTATAGTTTACTTGCCCAAATAAAAATATTTGGCATGCCGCTAGAAAGGAAAGAGTAAGTAAATACTTTTTCATAAGTGTTTGTTTTTGTTAATGAATATTTGGTACTGACCTTTTTAGCCAATATCCGATGTAAAACCCTCTAGGAATTTGTGGTTAATCGATAGGATGGGAAACAATGCAACGCAAAGATAAGGCAAAATAGAAATAAATGCCATGTATAATAAGGATTACCTTTGTTTATGCCTAGTATTGGGTTATATATTACGCAAAAAAGGGTTGTTTTGTCGTTCATGACCGATGGTCGTTTGGGGGCCATGCCCCGAAAAGACTACGATTTCATCTTTCATTGGGAGTAATTCACGTCGAATACTGGCGATTAAAGTGTCATAGTCTCCGCCTGGTAAGTCCGTGCGGCCGATACTTTCGTAAAATAAGACATCGCCCGCAATAACAAAACCTTCAGTCTCAAAAAAGAAGCAGATACTTGCGGGTGAATGTCCTGGGGCTAATAATGCCTTCATTTTGCTTGCGCCAAAAACGATCTCTTCGTCTTTTTTTATATAACGCTTTGGTAGGGGCGAAGGCTGGGCATTGGGCACTCCATAGCGCTCTGCCACCATCGGATAACTCTTTAGAATAGGCAGTTCTCCTTCATGTATTTCGGGCAATAGACCGTATCGGTCAAAAATAAACTGATTGCCAAAAATATGATCTAAATGGCAGTGCGTATTTAGTAAACGGACAGGTTTTAAGCCTTCATTACTAATATAATCGACCAGCACCTTTTGTTCATTTGGGTGGAAACAGCCTGGGTCTATGATGACGCATTCTTTTGTCTCGTCAAAAACGATATAGGTATTTTCCTGAAAAGGATTAAAAGTAAAGGTTTTAACCGAAGCCATATTAGCGCATTTTTATTGAACTGCAAAGCTAAGCTTTTTTTGCATCTGTCTAGTGGGCTTGAAACTGCATTAAAAATTTGCGAAAGCAAATAAAAAATCCATGTAAATCTGAGAAATCCGTCAAATCAGTGTTTGGACACTCTAAGGTGGGGATAATTCCCGATAGTACCCGTTTCGCATGATTTTTGTTTCTAATTTCTAGAGTTACTATAGAATTATCTGGTAATGTTTGAAAAATACCTGTTTATTTGCGGGTAAGAATAACATATGTTGAAAAAACAAATCTATATTACGCTTATATTCATGCTGTACGGTGTGATGATGCTTGCGCAAAAGCCCAACGGCTTGTTGTGGGGGTTTGATGAACGTAAGTTTATAGAAACTAAGTGGAAGTACAATTATACGCTCCAAAAAGAGTCCAATACGATTCTACACAAAGCAGGAAAAGACTATGAATATTATTTGTATTTTAAATACGATAAGACTTATCAGCAGTATTTGAATGGTAATTTTTCTTTTGGTTTGTGGAGTGTCTCTGGCAAAACCCTAAACTATAGATTTAGGGATATAGATTCTTTTGATATCGTCTCCATAAATAGAGGCAGTCTAGTTATTGAATTTCAACAAGAAGGCAGCCTTGGTAAGTACCAATATCATTTTACCAGGGTTACTTCCGATGAATCGCCATTTATTAAGCCCGCCTTTGAATTACCCGATGTTATTGTGGCGACCAAAGTAAAAAAACGAGATAAGCGGAAGTCTTGGTTGCGCCAGTTATTTGCGAGAAGACAAAAATCAAAAACGAGCATGAACATGGTCGGCAATGGCAAATACATCAGTGTTGAGCTGGTCGGCGGTGGTTATTACGGTGGGATTAATCCTGTCATCCGTGATTATATCCATATAAAGAGTAATGGACGCCTAATCAAAGAATTTAAAAGCAAAAAAGGCGGCTTGCAAGTAAATAGGAAATTTATCTCTAGAGCAGAGTTAGAGCAGTTTATGGAGTATGTAGAGTCACAAGGTTTTTTTGAAATGAAAAGGATTTACGATTGTGATGATTTGCTTTGTGTCAAAAGAAAAAAACAAACCCCAAAACCTATTCCTTTGCGGCTGGTCATTGCTTATGGCGATAAGCGCAAAGTCGTTACGGTCACTATTTGGGGATTGGATAAGCATAAGGTGAATTATGTGTCACATCCAAAAGGTCTAGATAATATCATCTATGCCATCCAAGAAATGGGCAATCGCTAAACTGCTAGCATCCAGCCACCCGATTGCGAGACAGACGAACGGCCGTCTCGACATCCCACGCTCTAGCCACCAGCCACCAGAATCTTTTGCCAAATAATAAACCAATTCCCTTTTCGTTTTGTTTGTCTAATGTTCATTGTGAGCATTTTTTCTAAGTCAAACCAGTTTAAAACTAAAACAATGAAAAAGCAGATTTTTCTTTTAGTCTTTCTTTTGGTAAGTTCTTTTAGTTTTGCACAAAAAACGGAGTTTACGCTTACCGTTAATAAGGATACGGTATTAATGAATAACCTGATCCGGGTAAAATATACCATGAAACAGGGCGATTTAAATAGTTTTGATACGCCCGAATTTGACCATTTTCAAGTAGTCTCAGGACCCAATGTGATGTCTTCCGTCTCCTTCGTCAATGGGGATAAAAGCCAAGAAATTTCTTATTCCTTTTATCTAAAACCGGATAGTCCAGGAGTTTGGACGATTCCTGCTGTTTCGGTGGAGACGGAGGGTGGGGTGGTTTCCACAAAAGCCAAGGATATTGTCGTCTTGCCCAACCCTGATGGCATCAAAGAAGAAGAAGGAAGGCCGCAACCAACTGATTTTTTTGGAGATTTCTTTAATCGGTCTCCTATTCCGCCTCCAGTGCCGGCTACACCCACCAAGAAAAAGCGTAAAACTTATCGCCTCTAATATAGTGAATAACTCAACTCCCCTCTATGAACCTTATCGGTGACTTCTCAATGAAATTATTTTTTGCCTTTTTTCTTAGTTGTTTTGTTTTTGCGCAAGCTAGTCAAGCGCAGTCGCTCGTGGCACGCACGGATGCCAGAGAAGTTTTGGTGCGAAATACTTTTGAAGTAACCTATGAATTTTCTGGACAACTCAATAATTCTTTTCGTCCCCCAGCTTTCAAAGGGCTGGAAGTGGTGGCAGGACCTTTTCGCGGAAGCGAGACCAATATGTACAATGGAAAGGTAACTAGAAAAACAACCTATTCTTATACTTTAGCGGGGCTCAATCCGGGAACTTACGAGATTAAACCCGCTTCCGTTACCTACAAAGGCAAAAAGATTTTTTCTAACTCTTTGACTATCAAGATCGTATCTGGGGGGGCTTCTTCTGAAGGCTACTTAGGTGATGTTTTTTTAGAGACGATTGTATTAGATACGCCTGCCTATCCCGGTAGCCAAGTGAATGTGAACTATGTCCTGCATACCAGTATCAACTTGGCCGATATGGGCTTGCGAGATGAAGATGAATATCAATCATTTATCGTGAGAAACTTAAAAGTGGATGAAAATGGGCAATATGAAGTAAGAAATGGAAAACAATATTTGCGCAAGGTCATCAAGCAGGTTGCCTTGTATCCCACCGAAGCAGGTCTAGTCAAAGTGAAGCCCTTGACAATTGATGTGGAAGTGCCCGAAAAAGTAAAGTCTCGAAATACAAGCCTAATTGAACAGTTTTTTTCCTCTACTCGATATAATACTAAAATATTAAAATCTGACCCCATTGAGATACGCACAAAAAGATTTCCTAGACCTATTCCTAATAATTTTTCGGGAGCCACTGGACGTCTGGAGATGGAAACTGTTTTGGGCGATAAGGAAATCTCTATGGATGATGCTGTCAGCCTAAAAGTGCAATTGACAGGCACAAGTAATCCCACAGAAATTAAAGCTCCATTTTTGGAAGTTGGGGATGATTTTACGGTTTTTCCTGCAAAGGTCATAGAAGATACCTTGCGGCAAAATGATGGAAAACTAGCTTTTCAGAAAACCTTTGAATATTTAATTCAACCCCAAAAAGTGGGGAAGTTTAATTTGTTGGTCAAAACTTCTTACTTTGACAATGTTTCGGAATCTTTTAAAGAAATAAAATCTCCTTTGCTTAAGCTTAATGTGGCAAAAGGTGTCTCTAGTCAGGTAGATGAAGACGACGAAGAAATGACTACGTCTGTTAGTTATATGCCTTTTGTCTGGGGGATATTGGGCTTGTTGATTCTGTTGTTTGGTCTTTATGTGTGGAAGCGTAGCCACCGTGATATCCTGCCCGAAAAAATCACAGAAATCCCCAATTCACCCAAGCTCCTAAAAGTGAAAAAATCTGCTGAAGAGACTAAAGAATTAGCGCAAGTTACTGATAGTCAGGATGTTAAATCGAAAGCAATAAAGCATTTTAATATCTCCAAACTCGTTGCAGGCAAAGAATATCTACAAGAAGTATTGAATGAAACGGAGATTTATTTTGAAGATAAATTGCAGCTTCCCCATGGGCAATTTAAGAAAGACCAAGTCTTTGATTTGTTGAAAAAGAAGGGCAATAGCACAGATGATATTCAAGAATTAAAAAGTTGGTGGACGCGTATGGAAGCGGCGATTTATGCCAATATGCCCATGTATGATGACGAGTCTGTCGCACTCAAAGAAATTAAAAATATTATCAAAAAATTAAACTTTTGATGTCAATGGTTCGGTAAAAAAACAATACTCCGACGTAGCCTGCCACGCCTCCAACGTCTTCCTTGATTAAGGCAAAATTTGAAGGTATTTGAAT
>CAMZKG010000173.1 GCA_947311105.1 uncultured Saprospiraceae bacterium | reverse complement strand
ATTGTTGAGTCCACTCCGAAAAATCAATGTCCTTTTTTATTTGGAGATTTCGCAAAATTTTATTCTGTGAGACCAATTTTCAGGCTGCTTTCAGTTGAATGGTTTGAGACACCTTGTTAAACCAAAGCCCTAACGATAAAAATACCAAGATGAAAGTTGAAACTAGTGGTTTCTTAAACCTTCGCTAAATAAAGTTTTGCTCCATTCCTTAGTTAGAGACCACAACGACTTTTCGGAGTAAGCTCAACGGTTTAACGGGTGTAGCGGTTTAGTGGGTGTAGCGGTGTAGCGGGTTTCGTGATTTAGAGACAAGCTCCCTACTCTACTCAAAAATCTGAATCAAACCAGAGCGTATCACCCCATCTTTTTGCGCAAGCTCCACGACATAAATCCCAGCAGGAATATCCTGAATAATAACTTGTAATTGATTCCCTTGCGGTAAAACAACGGGTGCGTATCTCAAGCCAATTGGAGAAACAAGACGAACATCAGTCACCAGATGAGCAGGCCAATTAATCCAAAAATGACCATCATTAGGATTAGGGTATAATTCTAGCTTTTTTTCCGAAAGGTGCTCTATACTAGTCACACCACCTACCGATAAATCATTGATTATCAACTCACAACCCTTGTAGTCTGTCACCGTTACAGAATAGTCGCCAGGCGCTAAATTAGTCGCCGGGTTAGTCGTTTGATTATTTGCGGAAGCGTCCCACTGGAAAATATATGGAGCAATGCCACCAGTAATATTTAAGAAAATTTGACCATTTTGGGTAATCATAGCATCGGAAATATCCGCTGCAACTTCTATTGCGGCGGGCTCACCCACGTTCAAGCCACCGGAAATAACCACGCAAGAATTACCATCTACAATGGTCACCGAATAGACACCAGCTACCAGACTATCGATACTCAAAGAATCATGCTGATTGGTACTCCAATAATAAGTAAACGGCGGCATCCCATCCTGAACGCTTACGCCAATAACCCCATCAGATGCCCCAAAACAAGAAACGTTATTGATGGAATCTAACACAATACTAAGGGAATTTGGCTCGGCTTTGACTTCTATACTATCTCGTGAATTGGTGCAGCCATTTTCGTCGGTCACCGTCACCGCATAAAAACCGGGGAACAGATTGCTTATATTTTGAGTCGTATCTGACGTGGACCACAAAAACTGGGGATTAAGAACAGTCACAGGCAAGGAGATATTTATTGCGCCGAAGTTCCCACAATTTTGATGAATAACCGTATCCAAATCAATATCAAAGTCATCTACTAAACTCTCCAATACAACAGGCATAGGCAAACTAGCCACGCAATCATTAGCATCCACAACAGTCACCGTATAGCCCCCCACAGACAAACTATCTGGGTCTTCTTCAAATGTCAGTGTATTCCAAAGATAATGATATGGCGGAATACCTCCTGCGGATGTCGTAAATATTTGCCCATCTTGCTGTGTACCGCACGGATTGTGTCGGACTGAATCCAAATTAACATGAAATAATGTAGGTTCATCTATTTGGAAAGAATCGGACACCGTCGTACAACCTTTGGCATCCGTAATCGTCAAATTATAACTGCCTTTCCCTAGTTGGCTTATCGTATCAAAAGGAGTTTCTAGCCAATTAGCAGAAGTGGAACTGCCATTACTCCAATTGAAATTATACGGCATCGTACCGCCAACTCCATTGCCGATTATTTGTCCATCGTTGATACCGTTGCAATGTATATCCTGCACCAAAAAAGGCTCAACTTTAAAGTCTAAATCCGTGTTATAAATGGTTACTGGTTTTACATCTACCACACAGCCATTAAAATCCGTAACCGTCAAGCTATAATCTCCTGTATCCAAATTATAGACATTTTGGCTGGTATCCCCATTGCTCCAATCAAACGCATAAGGCTCAACTCCTCCCTGAATCTCCATTTCTATACTGCCTAGACTTGCACCTTGCCCGCAACTAGCGACCATATCAACATGTCCTACATGAGCAACAAGCGAATCAGGCTGCTCCACTATCGCTTGCGCAAATTGCTGACATTGATGCGCATCTGTGACGGTCAATTGATAAAGACCTGATGGCACTCCCACTAACCCCCCAAGAGTATCCCCCGTATTCCATTGATATTGGTACGGGCTAACTCCTCCCGTCTGAAATCCGAAGACACTTCCGGAAGCTTCATTATAACACTGTACCGGATCCGTCAACAATTCCAACAGCAAAGAATCTGGCTCCATAATTTGGATACTATCCAATCGCCCCTGACAGCCTTCATCATCCGTCACCGTCACCGCGTACAAACCCGCTGAGACACTATCTAAGGACGCATTACCCCAACTATATTGGAAAGGAAACTGACCTCCTATCGGAAAAACAGATGCGTATCCATCCGACAACCCTTTACAGCTTACAGAGCGTATCGAATCGACAAATACCTGAATATGCTTTTGATATGATAGACCAATGACAACCGTATCCAAATGACAACCTAAGGCATCTTCCACCACCAATGAATAAATCCCTTCTCCCAAATCCTGGATGGTCGGCCCTTCCGGAAAACCTTCCCAATTATAAGCTAAGCTACCCACGCCACCAATTCCGAGAGCGGACAATACACCATCATCAATACCTTGGCATTTGGGTTGAACGACATTCAGGCTAGTTAACTCAATTTTTGGAGATTCCAATACTTCTATACTATCCGTAGTCTCACAACCGTTGGCATCTTGAAGCGTACAAATATAGATTCCGCCTGCGAGCTGCTGATTAGTTTTTCCTGCTAGCAAGGTGTCACCCCATAAATAATTGTAAGTTCCGACACCCCCAAACGGCAAAATCTCAACTGCCCCGTTTGACGCTCCAAAACAATCTATATGCGTAATATTAGTGCTAAATCCCAGCGAATCAGGCTCTAATACTTCCACTTGAATCGGTCCCATCAAACAGCCATTGGCATCTTCCACTTCACAAGCATAAGTCCCAGGCGCCAACATACTAACCGAATCACCAGCGACAGGCATCGGCCCTGTCCAAGTATAGTTATAGGGTTTTACGCCACCAAATACATTTAATTCTATTGTACCATCAGACAAGCCATAACAACTTACATCCTTTTGCGAAGCAACAAATATCTGTATGACATCAGGCTCTGACACGGTAATATTGTCAAAAGACAAGCTACAATTTGCATCTGTAACCGTCACATTATAGACTCCCGCCTCAAGATTTGTTCTATTTTGGGTGGTTACATTACTGTCAGACCATTGATAAATAGGGTTGTTGCCCGTGACATCAAGCTGAATGGCGCCATTTGTGCTCCCGTAACAACTTACATCAATTACAGTGTCTAAATTTACGCTTAACCCTGGAGAGTTGATGATAATTCCCGTAAAAATAGCCATACAGCTACCAGGAGAACTATCCGTAATTTGTATATTATAAGCGCCTTGCGGCAAATTCGTCACCAGCGCACTCAACACATTTGACTGACTCCCTGTACTCGCTCCGCTCCATTCGATTTGGTAAGGCGGAACACCCCCATACGGGACAATTTCAAATTGTCCGTCAGAGCCACCACACGTAGAAACATCTTGCAGGTTATTAATCTCTATATTGGTCACCACCGAATTATTGCCGATATACACCGTATCAAAAGCCGTACATCCTGTCACATCAGTCAATTCGACCGACAGCTTCGAATAATTACCCGCTACGGTCGATGACGTTTGCGCAAGCGCTATCTGACTATCAAATCCGTTGCTCCAATCAAAGGTATATGGCGCCACACCTTGAACCACCCCCGCTTGCAATACTTCAATTTCATCAGGACAAAGCTCCACCGTATCTGCCAAGGGTAATATTTTGACATCAGGAGATTGCAACACCTGAAAGTCCACTTTCTTCGTAGCCGTACACCCATTTGCTGTGGTAGATTGAAAGTAAAAGCTACCATACGTCTCCGCAAAAATCGTATCTGTGGTTATTTCATTGGCATTTACCACCGGCAACTGGCTAAAAGCCTTGGTTACTATTGCCTGCCCTACGGTGTCTTCCACCGTTAGCGATGATATCAAAAAGGGCTGCCCCGAGCAGTGCGGTACAATCGTATCCGGCCCGATATATGGAGCGGGACTAATAGTTATATTTATGGGTATCCAGTCACTTTTACAAGTATACCCTTGGCTCGATGTAGAGTCCACAACAAAAATAGTTTGGCTATTGATTAGATTGGGAAGTGTTACATTTTGCCCTACGCCCAAAAGGCTTCCGTTTTCAGAGAGCCAATAATACTCACCGACGGGTGCGTTATTGACATTTATTTGCATCGACTCGCTTGCGCAAAAAGTCAACAAGGGATTCACGATTGGATTATCGAGTATCGTATCATCAGCCATCCCATTGCAATTTTCGTCTATTTGATTGCATTTTATTTCTGGGGCAGAAGGATAAGCCAAGTCATTATTATCATCGCAGTCGGTGCTATCCGTGACGAACCCCGCAGGTGGTACGCTTCCGCAAAAAGAACCCGTATTAGCCACATCTCCAAACCCATCCCCATCCAAATCTGCAAAGTAGGTATTAGGAGTACCCAAATCCAACGTATTTCCATAAAAAATCAACTCATCTAAAGCCATATCCCCAGTAGAGCCGCCTCGTACTCCTTCAAATTTCAATTGAATCGTCTGACCGGTATAACTCGACAAATCAACATAATGTTTGACCCAATCATTGCCTTGAGCACCGATCGCCACCCAAAGCGTATCCCAAGAGCTTGCCCCCGCAACGTGCGCCAACAATCTTAACTCCCCAATTTTTGACCCTTTCATGTGAGCCTGAAAAGAAAAAGCACAATTAGAAGAAACATTATCACCGATAAAAATACAATTTGATTGCAAAACAGACAAAGCGCCACTTCCGCAAGGATAAGAAGTCTCCGTATAAATATAATTCCCACTACCAGAGACATCCGCATCTGGCCCCGTATTAAAGGAAGGCGTTTTGCCAGAGCGGACAACCCAATCATTATCATCGTTGGCGATATTTTGCCAGACACCTGTTAGATTACAACTGACATTACACTTAGCCGTACAGGCAGACAAATTATCAAAATCTGTCGAAAAAGCAGGATCTGCACAATCCGTATAAAAAGTATAACAAGTATTCAAACTATAACCATTGCCACATTGGGCGCGCAAATAGACATAATATTTAGTAGAAGGGACTAAATTCTGCAAAAGCACATCGCCCAAAGCTCCATCTACCGCCATAATCGTATCGCCACCACCCAAAACACCTCCTGCGCCAGGCACAAAATCTGTTAATCCGTATTCAATAAAAACAGAATCTGGATTAGTGTCCAACTGCCACTCTATGTCCGCAAAACTTCCCCCAACTAGCGAAACGGCAGGAGACTCTGGAGCAGCGCAACTTATCGGCAAAAAAACCAACTCCGCATATTCCAACGTACCCAAATCACTAATTTGTGCATCGCATATCTTTAGTTTCCAAACCCCATTGGGATTAACGCCGGTAGCATTCAGCAGTGCCAAAGGCTCTTCGGGGCGAAAAGTCCCAATATAATTGGTGGTATCATTACTGGTTGCCACAAAGTCCCCAATTTGGGGCACACAAAAATCATCTGCAAAAACGGTTAATTCTTGGCAGGTGCTGTCATAGGGATTTCCATAATTATTGTATTCGTAGCCATTACGTTCGCTTAATTTGATGACAGTCCCATCGGGAGCAACCAGTGAGATGGTCAAATCCTGATCATAAGTATGAGCAATCAACAGTTTGACTTCCTTCAAAACCACATCAGCACCCAGTACTTGACCTGGTGCGTCAGCCACATCTATATAAAAATCATTGCTATAATTACAGGAAGCATTGGGGATATCCAGATGAACATTACACATCGTCGGATTAGGCAAATGTGTCGAAAACTTGACTAGATTATTAGACCAGTTACTGACCATACCATTGCACAGGGCTCTCACCCGAAAAGTATAATCCGTAGCCGGTAATAGCCCTGGCCATAAATAATTAGAGCCCGTTACAATCCCATACATGACGGTATCGCTAGCCGTTAATTCTAATTCAAAGGTATCCGCTACCCCTGATATCCATTTTAGCTTAGCACTGGTAGTGGTCAAGGAATCAGGAGCTTGCGCAAAAGGAGCATCACAGCTTTGGGAAAAAGCCCGGTTTGTAAATAGTAAAATAACAAACCATATACCCATAAAGGTATAGAATATCGGTCTCTTAGGTAGAATGCTACTCATAAGAATGTCTAATTAATTTGGGATGAAGAATCCTTTTTCACTAAAGAAACGAATTCAAGTTATAAAATTAGTGTATTTTTCAATAAGATGCTTACTTCAATGGTTCGGTAAAAAAACGTAACTATTTAGGTAGGGCAGATTTTTGCCACAAAATGCCCTTTTTGCGCCTATTTTTGCTATTTTTTCATCAAGTAGCCCCTACGGGGTTTGTGGTCGATCGCATATTTATTTTTTCTAACCGTTATTCCCGCTAAACCCGTCATACCGCTACCCCCGTTAAACCGCTACCCCCGTTAAACCGCTACACCGTCATACCGCTTAAACCGTTAAACCGCTACACCATTTCTATCCTTTTGGTCTTCCAAACCACTTATCAACTAAATCAATTTCTAAGGTAGGATTCGATTGGTGGTAAAATTCATTTTTGTGCAAATCATATATGTAGTCGGCCGACCATTGTTTATGATTTTCCGCAAGGGACTTTAAGGCATCTGCAATGTAAAGGATTTCTGCGTTGGTCATCGTGGGATGGATGGACAGGCGAACCCACCCAGGCTTTTGAGACAAGTCCCCATGACTAATACTACTGACGATATTTTTGGACTTATGGTGAGATACTTCCAACAAATAATGCCCGTAAGTCCCAGCGCATGAACAACCACCACGGGTCTGAATACCAAAACGATCATTCAGCAATTTTACCGCAAGGTTATAGTGAATATCTTCAAAATAAAAGGAGATTACGCCTAGTCTATCTGGTTGATTATCCGCGAGTAAATGCAAGGATTTTATGGCTTTCATTCTAGGCCAAAGGATATTCATCTGCTCCGCTTCGCGGTCTCTAATTTTCTGGATTCCCATGTCTTCCTTTAATTGGATACTCAAGGCTGTGCGCATAGTTTGTAAAAAACTGGGCGTTCCCCCGTCTTCTCGGGCTTCAATTTCGATGATATAACTATGCTCCCCCCAAGGGTTTGTCCAGTTAACCGTCCCCCCGCCCGGATTATCGGGTACACGATTTTTGTAAAGCTCCGCCTTGAACACCAAAACGCCAGCGGAGCCAGGGCCCCCAAGAAATTTATGCGGCGAAAAATAAATGGCATCCAAACGCTCCAAAGGCTCAGACGGATTCATATCAATTTTGATATAAGGAGCGGAACAAGCAAAATCTACAAAACACAATCCATCATTTTGGTGCATGATCTTGGCTATCTCCTGATAAGGAGTGATGATGCCTGTTACATTAGAGCAGGATGTTACTGCCGCAATTTTGGTTCTTTCAGGGTATTCATTCACTAATCTAACCAAATCGTCTAAGTCAACCAGACCTTCATCAGTAGCCTTAATCACCACCACATCAGCTATAGTCTCCAGCCAAGAAGTTTGGTTAGAATGATGCTCCATGTGGGTGACAAAAACAATGGGGCGCTCCTTTTGGGCTAGCTCAATCATCGAGTCAAAACGCTCGTGAAGCTTTAGACCTAATATTCTTTGGAATTTGTTAATGACTCCAGTCATACCTGAATTAGACGAAATCAGTACGTCTGATTCAGAAGCGTTGACGTGTTTTTTGATAATTTTTTTGGCACGATGATAGGCTTTGGTCATTGCGGTGCCCGTTGTCGAAGTCTCCGTGTGGGTATTTCCTACATAAGCGCCAATGTCATAACTCAATTTCTCTTCAATAGGGGCATACAAACGTCCACTAGCTGTCCAATCGGCATAAATGAGTGGCTTTTTGCCGTAAGGAGTGATAAATTCAGTCTTACTCCCAACTATTTTTTCCCGAAAGGGGGCAAAATGCTGTTCTAATCCTGTTTTTGTCTTGATTATTGACTCCATTGCGTTGTTTTGATGACGTCCTTTCGGAAATTCCTAAATACAAAAATAGGCATTTTTTTTCGTTATCGGGTAAATTTTTCGCTGGATGCTAGTGGTACGTCGAGTTGAACGTCCATTTGGCTTCCTTGGTAGGAATAAGCTGGTTATTAGTGGCTGATTGCTGGCGGCAGAAATTTACTTTGCCCTGAAAGAATAAACTTTACGCTAAAACGCGCGGCGTTGCGTGACACCCTAATGTCTCGGGGAACACAGCACCTTGCTTTTCGACGGGCTAAAGCCCATCTTACTTGGCGTAGTACTTTGTAGCGTGGTAGAACCTGCTTTCGATGGGCTAAAGCCCATCGTACTTGGCGTAGTACTTTGCAGCGTGGTAGAACCTGCTTTCGACGGGCTAAAGCCCATCTTACTTTTTCTTTTTGCGTTTTTTCTTCATACGGTGCAAATCGTCGTCATAAACTTTATGATAGCGATAGATAATTTTGTAGCCAGAGCCCATACCTTGAACGACAGGGTCGAGCATCATGGACAGTAGATTTTCGATTTGACCTTTAGACTTCTCAAAGATATGGCTATTGTAGGCGTCTTCTCGGAAGGCTTCCCGCAGGCTATCAAAATAATCGTTAAAATCCTTTTTATTTAGGTTTTTCATCCAGCCGATGTCTAATTTATCCACTCTTGGATAGACTTCATGAGAGAGAATTTCAGGTTGTGGCAAGGTGATAATGACTTCTTTTTTTCTGGGTTTTAGGGTAACCGAAAACTGGCGATCAAGCTTATAACCGACTTTCAAGACGCTGATAGCTGAAATCTCTACATTGGTGGAAGAGACATCAAAGCCCAAGAACTTGGTGGTTAGTTTTTTATCAATGGCTTTTTTGTCACGGACTTCCATGACGGCTAATTCGGCGATGGTTTGTTCGACTTTTTCTTCCAGAAGTCCTTTGCTTGCGCTAAAATCATCAATAGCGGCTCGTTTTTCCAGTCTATCCAGCATGGGATACATGGCTTCTTCCAAAGCGATTCCGCAAGGCGTTTGCATGTCTTTATTTTTTTTCAACAAGTCATACCCTCCTTTTTCGGCAACGGTAGAAAAAATCAAATCGACAAGATAACAGGTATATTTGGAAGCGACTTCATTAAATAACTTGACAGAGCTGGTCGCCTGATTGTTATACCAGATTTTGTAAAGGCTAGAAGTAGTATCCTGCAAGCGTTCAAAGTCTCGGAGATACATTTTTTTCATGTACGGATGATGATGCTTATACTCAATTTCGACTTCTTTTTTGAGCTCTTTGGGCAAATCCATCCGATTGGCGACGTGCTTTAGTACTTTGATATTGATGTTATAGACCAATTTATCAAATTCTTTCTTGTGTTTTTCAGGATTTTTCAGGATTGATAAAATCTGATCTTCGTCCATATTAAGGTCAAAATCGGCCGGTACGAAGGTCATTTTTTTCTTTTTACCGTCTTTGCCTATGACCGTAGTGGTTTTGGTATGCCTGCTGGTTGGATGCTCACTCCCTGCCCCTTTGAAGGTCTTATAAATAATCATCCCTGCAATACCAAGTACCGCCATAAAAAGGATGATGGGCCCTATGCCTTTGACTACTGCGCTACCTGCACCTGATTTTACATTTTCACTCATAATGGAGACAAAGATAAGGGTTTTTTGTAATATGTGACATGGTTTTTTGGGTAAAAAAAAGCCTGCCGAGCTATTGCTCGGCAGGCTTAGATAGAACTCGCAATAATTTTACTGCCTATCCCACCAAACACGTACAGAGAAGCCATCTCCACCCATTGCTTGAATAGCTCTAGCTAAATTATCACCATTGGTATTTTGCTCTTCCAATGGGTAATAAAATCTTCTAGGAATTTCAGTAGCATCATTTTGCACTTCTGCGGCAGGTACTTGTAGAACAGGATAACCGAGCCTACGATATTCGGCCCAAGCCTGAGCACCTTGCATGTAAAAAGAAAGCCACTTTTGGGTGGCTAATTGCTCCTTCCAATTCGCATCATCATAAACAACATCTACAGCATTCAAGTGAGCTTCAGCATCCGCTGTACTAACTCCCCAAAAATCCATACTAGCTCTAATTGCATCATAATAAAGCTCATCATTCGCACCTGCAATCCAATTAAGTTTAGCTGCTTCAGACTCAATAAACAACATTTCTGAATAGGTAAAAAGAATGCTTGGAAAAGTACTTGAACGAACTAGGGCACCTGGATGGGAAGCATCATCTTGAGCGATAGCAGAGGACTGGTCATCTGTTAAGCCATAAGGCAAGCCTTCAATAACACCTAGATTAATGGCATCATCTGCATACACTGCAAGCCTAGGGTCGATATTATTAAGGTCAGCAGACATAGCATTCACCAACACATCACTTACATAAGTCCATTGTTGCACCTTAAACTCAAGGAACAATGGATTGGCATGATCTTCTTCGACTTGAAAAGCAACAGTAGCATTATCATCATTACTTGCAATTACACCATCGCTTATCGCACTAGCAAGTTCAGTTTTGGCTAAATCAGGATTAACTTTAGACATTCTCAAAGCTATTCTAGCTCTAAGGGAGTTCGCAAATTTTTTCCATTTAGCCATATCGCCATCAAAAACTAAGTCACCCTTAACTCCCAAGGCATTCACGTCAATCAAAGAATTAGCTTCTTTCAACTCAGCCAATAATTTAGGATAAATTTCACTTTGCTCATCATATTTTGGGAAAGCAATTTCCGGCTTTCCTACATCAGAATAAGGCACATTACCCCAAGCATCCGTTATATTCTGAAAAGCCCATGCTCTCAAAATCTTTGCAACAGCGACTTGATTGTTATTACTACCGTATCCAACATAATCAGCTTTATTGGCACCTGTATTTAATTCAATTATGTTGTATAATTCTGGCATTCCTCTAAGATACCAAGCGCTCCAATCACGCTGAATATCACCGTACCTACTGCGTCCAGTCTCTTCACGTTGAGACCAGAACTGAGTATACAACATAAAAGTTTTATTTGACCCTAAACCAGAATTAATTCCGATTAAGTCTTGTATTGCCCCAGTCAATAGATTTGACGTCGGTACTTTAGTTACCGCTGTGGGGTTAGTATTTAAATCTGCAAAATCCTTAGTACAACTAGTAGTAATCAGGACAATAGCCAGAAAGAAAAATATAATTTTCTTCATCAGTTCTTTTTTTTAGAATGAAAGTGATAGATTAAAGCCAATAGATCTTGCTCCTGGGAGCTGACCATATTCTCGCCCCTGAATATTACCAGAGCTGTTACCAACTGATTCTGGGTCATACCCTTTTGGTGTATTTCTTTTCAGGATCGCCAAATTACGCCCAACCAAAGAAATTTTTGCACCAGAAAAATAAGCTTTCTTCACGTACTTGGTAGGGATACTATAACCAAGCGAAACTTCTCTTAGCTTAATAAAGCTTGCATCAAAAACAGTGTGATCACCTGGGGTTCTTCTTTTTAAGCGAGAGTAGGTTTTCGCATCTAAGTTGATATCATTTTTTTGACCATTTTCAAAAACGCCATCCAAAACGATTCCATCTTCCCGAATATTATTTTCGGTTGTTTCAAGCATAGTACCTGCATAAAGTGCAGTTTGATATCCTCTTAAAAAGACAGCCCCTCCATCTTGCATATCTAGCAAAAATGAAAGGTTAAAAGATTTATAGGATACATTATTGACAAGCCCTGCAGTCCAATTAGGCAAGACACTACCAAAAAATTCGGGCTTTTCAGCGGGCATCCAAGTCCCTGGATTACTACTTGCAGCATCTCGAACTATTCTTCGACCTTGACTATCCGTTTTAATTTTAGTTGCATATATTGCACTAAATGGCTCACCTACTCTAGATTCTAAAAACACTCTGCTAGTTCCACTGGCATAGAAGGTAGCGTGCAAAATGGACTGAATCCCTTCTGGTAAAGAAACAACTTCATTTTTGTTTTTTGCCCAAGTCAACCCTAAATCCCAACTAAAGTCTTTGATCTTTACAGGTGTACCACTTAGGGTCAATTCTACTCCTTTATTGGACAGCTCACCAGCATTGACCCACTTACGGCTATAGAGAGTTGTAGAAGATACCGTAATTGGAAGTATTTGGTTCTTAGAGTTACTAGAATACACTGTCAAATCAAAACCAGCTCTATTCTTCAAAAACTTCATTTCTAAACCTCCTTCTAACGATGTGGTAATCTCAGGCTTAAGATTAGAATTGTTCAATGAAGAAGGCAACCTAAATACTGGATTGCCGCCCACAGCTAAACCCTGATAGTAAGTTTGTGTTGTACGGTATGGATTAGTATCCTTACCAACTTGTCCCCATCCAAGTCTTACTTTACCAAAAGAAACTGTATTACTCTTAAATAATTCAGAGAAGACAAAGCTTCCGGTCACAGAAGGATAAAAATAGGAATTATTTCCATCTGGGAGTGTTGATGACCAGTCATTTCGACCTGTTACATCAAGATACATAAAGTTTTTGTACCCAAAAGAAACAGAACCAAAGACACTCTGTATCTCCTTTCTAGGTATCGACGTTGTAACTGTTGGCGGGTCAATAGAGTTCGCTATAGTATAAACATCAGGAATATTCAACCCTCCATTTGTAGATGATTTTATTCGCGCAATATTTTCTCTCAAGAGACTCCCCCCAAATGTGGAGTGCATAGATATATCGTCACTAATGCTTGTCTTATAAGTACCGACTACATCATAATTTTGCTGCTTATAGGTAATATCATCGTGTATGTAATACGGCGTATATCTACTACCTACGGCACGGATTGTATTACGTCGATCAACGTACCAATCCTGCCCCACTCTCACCATCAAACTTAATTTTTTGGTAAAATCATAAGTTGCAGATACGTTACCAATCAATCTATCCTTACTATCATTCTGAACATCCTTGTAAGACAGCCAGTATGGATTATTTGCTTTAACATTAAACTGCCCAAACCCACTCGTTCTCCAAGTCCGTTGTTTACCGTCTGGGTATTCATAGTCCTTCAACCGTTCAATATCCAATTGTCTTTGGGTCCAAATCACCATATTATAGACTAAGTTATCACTACCACTACCTGTAGAAGGTCTCCCTTCTCCTTTTCTGTTGTAATAGTTCAAGGTCGTACCAATAGACAATTTATTGTACTTCGTGCCTAAGTTTAGACTAATCGTATTATTTTTCAAAGAGCTATTTGGAATAATACCTTTTTGATTTCTATTAGTAAAAGACAAACGATAGTTTATGGCTTCTGAGCCACCGCTTACAGCAAAGTTTGTATTTTTGGTCACACCTGTTTGGAAGAAATTTTTATAATTATCTGGAGAAGCGACCCATGGTCTCACTTCACCTTCACCATTGGCGCCACCCCATTGACGTACCATTTGCCCATCAAGCTTTGGTCCCCAGCTTTCATCTGTGGTCACATTTTGATAAGGAATATTATCATCGCCTATATCAAAAGTAGGCTTTCTGCCACCTCCATATTCATTTTGCAAGGGTGGAAAATCCCATGCTTTATCGAAGGTGGTCCCAAAATTAACTTCCAATTTGGGCTTTCCACTCTTACCTTTTTTTGTTGTAATCAAAATTACGCCATTTGACCCACGAGAGCCATACAAGGCGGCTGCCATTGAGCCTTTCAAAACGGATACAGATTCAATATCTGATGGATTAATATCCTGTGCAGCATTACCATAATCTACGTTACCATTACCATCATCTCTATTTCCATAAGCTTGCGCAAAGCTTCCATAATTACTGTTATCAATTGGCACACCATCAACAACAAACAAAGGTTGGTTTTCCCCCAATATAGAATTGGCTCCACGTATTAATATTCTTGAAGATCCACCTATACCTTGGGCGCCTTGAATTTGTACACCAGAGATTTTTCCTGCAAGTGTATTTACAAAATTTCCTTCATTTCCCGTTTTTAGGCTTTCTCCATCCACTTTTTGTACCGCATAACCCAATGCTTTCTTATCCCGACTAATACCCAACGCAGTGACCACCACATCATCAATCAAGACCCCTGCGGCCATCACCACATCAGCATTAGGACCTGCTACAGTCACATTTTGTTTTTCATAGCCGACATAAGAAAACTCTAAGACATCGCCGTCTTGTGCCGCAATCGAGTATCGACCATCAATATCGGTGGTTGTACCCCTTGTAGTCCCCACGACTACGACCGAGACACCTATCAGCGTCTCTCCTTCTGTGTCCGTAACCGTACCAGAAACCATCCTTGCCTGTGCAAATGCCCCTACCGAGAAGAGCATCATCATCAGGAAGGAAAGTAAATAGTTTGTTTTTACTTTCATGATTATTTGTTTTTAGTGAAAAATTACCAGAAACGGTGCCTTCCAACAATTGTCAAGCACACCATTTCCAAATTCGACCTAAATGTACAAATATTTTTATATCTGAAAGTATTTAAGCAAGATTATCCTATAAAAAAGAGAAGAAACCCCCAGAAAACATCTTATAATTTCGCAAATCTTAAGCTTTATAGGTTTTTATTTGGTAGCACCAAGCACTAAAGTTTGTGCGAAGCCCCAACAAATGCCCCGCTTTCGCTAAAATTTTACAAAATGAATGCTTCTATTTTGGATGGTTTTAATGGTATATCTCCCTTTCGGCAAATGTCCAATATTAATGGTGACTTTTGATAAGCCTTTCGGCAAATCTCGTTTTTCCGCAAGGAATAAGTGCCCGCTTTCGCTAAAAATGGTAAAATCTACCGCTTGGTCGGTATCTACATCAAAATCAAAGCTAATGGTGGCTTTTGCAGGATTCGGATAAATAGGACTCATAAACGCCTGCTTGTTGGAAATTGGGTTAGCATCCAAGCTTTCACAATCCATCTCCATGACATAAGGTTTTGCCACCAATTTATTGACTAATTCCCAAGTGCCTGCCCAAAAATTCATGACGGCAAAGTCATTGCTATCGCTATTGCCAAAAGCGAGATTAAGGCTCACCGACTCACCATTCGCCCAATTAGGTTGCCCTTCGTTATCTTTATCACTTAATCCGATGAAAACCATGTGATTATTTAGCTTACTTCTCAAAAAATCATTTTCTTCATTGGTGGTCATGGTTGCCAAATATCCACCATGTTCTTCGGCAAAAACTTGAGCATCTGTCCAAGTCAAGTTATTTTCCGCAAGGAAGTAGGAGTGCCCATTGAAGCTACCCAATTTGGTAAAACCTTCAATTTTTGCTGGACAGGCGGTAAAGGGTTTTATTTCAATACTAAACTGACAGGTATCTGTGTTTTGACAACCGTCCATAGCGGCATAAGCTACGGTGTAAGTTCCTACTTCAAACGCACTTCCTGCCGGCTTCCCCTGTATCTGCGCTACTTGCACATCGTCCCCCAAGTCACAATCAGATAAAAAATCGTCCATATCCCAGCTAATACTTTCGTAAATATCCCCTTCACCAAGTACTTTTACAATATTTTCAGGACAATGAAACTCAAATCCCTTTGGTCTTAATGTCTGGTAAGACTCGAAGAAGCGATGTCCCAAATCTATCTGCCCAGCAGAATTGTAATGAATCGGGTCGTTCCAACACCTTGACAATCCGCCAGTTAACACCAAATTAGCATGAGCATCCGAAGTCACAAAATCCGCTTCAGCAGCCTGAACTGTAGCGGCACAACAGGCATTAGGCGGGTCAATTTGGCCGACAAGCACGGGGAGATTAGGCTCTCCTAATTCATTGCGTAAGCTAGAGATCATGGTCTGTAGCCGATGAGCATATTGCTCGGCATCATTAGGGTTAAAAGCATCAGTTTCGCCTTGCATCCAAAGGAATCCAGCGAGCTCATAGTCCACATTTAGTTGGCCTAAGGCTTGATATACTTTATTTTTCAGGGTCTGATAGTGATAGGTACCTGGCAACCAGGCACTTATACCCGTACCGCCCCATGCGTATTTAATGAAGAGAAACTTTTGAGTCGGATGCGCCTGCGCGATCTCCTGAATAAATTCTACTTCTGGTCCAAAATTACCCGCACTAAAATCCGTATAATCATAACCATAAAAATGGATTTTAACTATAGCGTTAGGGGGAACAATTTTCAAAGCGGGGTTTAGTTCGTTGGATTTTCCTGCGCCAGACATATTGGACTGCCCTGCAAAGATAAAGACTTGGACGGGGGTGGGATTGGTAGGTGTAGATGAGTCATCACAGTCCAATTCTATGACAAATTTCCGTTCTTCCCATTTGTTGCCCATTTCCCAGTTTCCGTTCCAAAAATTCATGACGGCAAAGTCATTGTTTTGATTATTATGGTAACTCAAATCCAAGGTGATGGGCTCCCCATTAGCCCATTGGATAACTCCTTCTTGATTTTGGTCATTAAGTCCGATAAAAACCATGTTGTTGCCAAGCTGCTTTCGCAAAAATTCGTTTTCTTCTTGGCTGTTCAACGACACCAAATATCCACCTGTTTGTTGGGCTATTAGATTAGCCTTGCCCCAAGAAAGGGCATTTCCCGAAAGGTAATAGCTGTGATTGTCAAAAGTTCCTAGTTTTGTAAAACCAGGTAAATCGGGACAGTTTTGCGCAAGCATAGCAGTACTTGTCAGATAGCCCCAAAGAAGGACTATGAGTAAGAATCGGAACATGTGTGTAAATTTAATTTATAATTAATTATGTTTCAGTTATTTATATACATATTTATAGTTATATTGTTTATTTCTTTAATGTTTAGTTTATTTCTACTCCGAAAATAAATATGTTTAAGTGTCGCTACTTAACGGTATTACATCCTGCATGCTTAAATTTCGGGGCACTAAGAAAAGGAAAAGGATTAAAGCCCAAGGGCCACAGTTGAACATATTATCTTTGCCATTATCCAAGAAATATTAGCGTAAAACAAATATTATAATACCTTCGATATCAACAACTTAAAAGCAAAATAGCCAAAAAGTTAAAAACTTTAACATATTATTTTTGTTAAAAAAAACTAAAACAAAGGCTAAAACGTCTTATCTTAGCATTTGAGTGGTACTCCATGGATAAGTATTACTTGATTTTTATCACAAAATTTAATCTATTATGAAATTTTTTATTCCAATCCTTTCTTTCATTGTTATGGTAACATTGGTTAGCTGTAAAAAAGCAAAGGATCCCGTCACCATCAACCCATTTCATGACGCCTACACAGAAGCAAGTCAATACTTGGACCTTCCAGAAACGGCCAATGATTACAGTGTAGATTTTCCGCAGTACTTAATAAACAGTTCTTTCTTTGCTCCTAAGATTGATAATGAAAAAGCCACACTGGGTAGGGTTTTGTTTTATGACAAAAAACTATCTAAAACTGGTGAAGTATCCTGTGCATCTTGCCACATCCAAGAAAAAGCTTTTTCGGATGGCAAGCAGTTTAGTGATGGTGTGAGTGGTCGCCAAACCACCAGAAACTCCATCGGACTAGGTAGTACGATTAGTTTTGGTGCATATTATGGCTCTGCTAGTTTCTTTGGTATCAATTACTTTTGGGATGACCGTGCCAAAAGTGTTGCAGAGCAATCTCGCGGTTCTTTGACCAACTCGAAGGAAATGGACATGGACATGGACTTAGTTGTTGAAAGAGTAAAAGAAAATCCACAATACTACAAGTGGTTATTTATGGAAGCTTATCCTGATGGGATTAATGAAGATAATATCCTAGATGCCGTTCAGCATTTTGTTAACTCCATGGGGAGTTACAATTCTCCATTTGACAAAGGTATGAATGAAAATAGTGGCAATGAATATGGTAATTTTTCTAATTTCACTGCCGAGCAAGCTAGGGGCAAAGAAATCTTTATGGATAATTGTACTTCTTGTCACAGCAAATTTGCAGCTAGATCGTCTGTCCCTATGGCTAACAATGGACTTTACATGAACTACACCGACAAAGGTAAAGCGGGATTGACTAATCAAACTAGGGACATTGGTGTTTTTAAAGTCCCTTCTTTAAGAAATGTTGAGTTGACTGCTCCTTATATGCACAATGGTTCATTGACGACACTAGAAGATGTGGTAGAGCATTATAGTACGGGTATCGTGAATCACCCTAACCTATCCGACAACCTGAAGGAGAATAATGGCCAACCCAAGCACCTAAACCTTAGCACTGACGACAAAGCAGCTCTAGTAGCCTTTTTAAAGACTTTTACAGATCCTAAATATACAGATCCTAATGAAGTAGACGAAAGGTATTCTGATCCTTTCAAGCACTAGAATCCTGGTAACAACAATTGCTTTAAAAGAGCGCACTCCAATTTGGAGTGCGCTCTTTTTTTGAGAATAGTCTAACCATGTAAGGTGAAGGGGCAAAGGCAAAAGGTCAAGGGCTTTCAAAAATTACCATCAAGCAAAGGTTTAAGAAACCCCGTAGAGCCAATTCACGAATTGGCTCCAATAGAGCGAAGCGATGGGCAATTTGGTGAGATTTCGCTAAAAAAGACAAGCAAAAGGAAATTTTTTATAGCAATCATTTCATCTGGCTATTCAGTTAGCAAAGGTTTAAGAAACCCCTAATTTCAATCTACCCGCTTGGTATTTTTGTCTTTCTTGCTTTGGTTTGTCAAGGTTTCTCAAACCGAGCACCGCAAATTTTCATTTTGTTTCTTTTTACGAAACCCTTCCATAGGTTTCCCTTTCTTAAGGGGAACCGTATGGTAACAAAATGAAAATTTGCTCATTGCGCTACACCCGCTACACCCGTTGCACCGCTACACCCGTTACACCGCTACACCCGTTGCACTACACCCGTTGCACCGTTACACCGCTCCCCCCGCTCCCCCGCAACTAAGCCAATATCTTTGGGATAAAGATAAGAAGGGCAACGACCACAGATATTATCGCCGCAACCAAAACTGCACCTGCCGCTAAATCCTTGACATTCTTGATGTTATCATGTTTTTCTGGGGTTACGTGATCAGCAAGTGCTTCAATACTTGTATTCACTAACTCCAAGGCAAAAACCATCCCAATACAAATAATAATGGCCACCCACTCTATTGGCGCAAGCCTAAAGTAAAATCCTAGAGAGACTACCAAAAATGTAGCCGCTACGTGTAAATAGGCATTATGCTCTTCGAGCAGTAGTGCTTTGAGTCCAGCAAAAGCAAAGGTAAAACTTCTTAAGCGTTCTTTGATTGAAAACCTTTTGCTCATGATAGACGGCAATCATTATCATCTTGGATAACCATATCATCTAGTTGCAACACCCAATCCAAGCGGATACTTATTCCTGACTTTAGAAGGACATATTCCACTTTATCTATACTCTTTAAATCCATGATAGTATCATCAATTTCAAAATGATTGGACGCTTCATCTCGATAACGAATATGCACTAAAGAACGACGCATCGCCTTTAGCTCAAATTGGTCGTACACACCACATGGAATTCTTTTGTAAGGTTCTATGGACATCTCGTTAAAATTTTGAGTTATTCAATGACTATTTTTGCGTAAGCGACTTGTTTCCTACTCATCATCTTTAACCAATAAATACCACTCGGCAAGTCGGAAACATTCAAAACTTGATGCGCTCCTACCTGTAAATCAATATGCGCACTAGCTAGCACGACTCTACCTGTCATATCCAATGTAGTAACTTCCAAATCATAGGGTATTTTCCCAAGATTAGATAAAGAAATATAATCAGTGGCAGGATTTGGCGCAAGCTGAATACCTGGAAAAATAGCGTCCAAATCACTAAGCCCAGTCAAAATATCCACATCTTGACAGATTGTATCTGCTCCACATTCGTTGGTCACTGTCAAACAAACCGTATAGCTCCCTGTATCTGGAAATGTATAAACGGGATTCATCAAAGTTATAGTCATACCATCCCCAAAGTCCCAAAAATAGTCCGAAGCATCGGTTGATGTACTCATAAACTCCCTAGTCTGCCCAGTAGATTGAAAAGAAAAATTTGCTACAGGTAATGGATCAACCTGAATAAGCATGGTATAATTTTTAGCTCCAGCGGCTCCAGATACTTCTAGCTGCACATTCTTTTGACCTGGAGTGGTATAAAAAATCGTGTGCGGCCCTTGTGTTGTATCAGCACTCCCCCCATCATCAAAGTCCCAGCTATAAGCTACCCCAGCATCAATATAGTCCGTCGAAAACACGACCGAATCCCCTTGACAAATCAAAGGCTGACTAGCCAGAATACCTACCACTGGACTAGATTCTAGTTGAATATTATCCAAATAAAGACTATTGCCGTATCCATTGATATTATTAAAATCTACTTTAATATTGCCACCAGAAAAGCCCCAAATTTCGATTTCTTCATGCTTCCAATCACTAGATGCCGTAGGGTGCCATTTACTAGTAGCTGCCGCTGGTATCGTCCGCAGATCATCACCACCCTTATGAAACAACTGTTGCTCCCCCTTCAAGGAATTACAGATATCATATACAATGATTTCCAACGTATCAGAATAATTAGCATCATAATTTGAATAGGCATAATCAAAAGACAGCTTTAATTTTGGTAT
>CAMZKG010000172.1 GCA_947311105.1 uncultured Saprospiraceae bacterium | reverse complement strand
TTTTTATCACGTAGCCCAGCTACGCTTCAAAAAAAATAGCTTCAACATACACAAAAATGCCTATTTTCTGCCTAAAAATAGGAGCACCTAAACAGTTACTTTTTTATTACCTTTTGCGTTAAATTTTTGAGTCCATTCCGAAAAGTCAATTCCTTTTTGTTTGGAGATTCCACAAGCATTTTATGCTGTAGGCTCCTGTTTTGACAATGATTTTAGGGCTGGTTTCAGTTGAACAATTGCACGATTGCACAATTGAACCCAATAAAGTTTTGCTTCACTCATTGGATTTAGTGTACAATGACTTTTCAGAGTAAGCTCATTTTTTTTCTTACAAAAAATTAGTTAGAAAGGTAAAAAAGTTGTTATTTGCGGCTTTAATGGCTTTAGGCCATGTACAAGAATAAAACAAAGGAATAATGACTGGATATATATTTCCTGGGCAAGGGGCTCAGTTTGAAGGAATGGGCAAGGACTTGTATGAGTCAAGCGCCAAGGGGCGTGCCTTTTTTGAGCAAGCGAATGACATCTTGGGATATAGATTGTCGGATGTGATGTTTAACGGAAGTGCAGAAGAGCTGAAAGAAACCAAAATTACCCAACCAGCCTTGTTTGTGCACTCTTTAGCGAGTGTTGCCCTTGCGGAAACGGCATTTGAGCCTGATGTGGTGGCAGGGCACTCT
This sequence comes from uncultured Saprospiraceae bacterium, assembly GCA_947311105.1. GTDB lineage: Bacteria > Bacteroidota > Bacteroidia > Chitinophagales > Saprospiraceae > HyVt-613. The sequence goes on along the minus strand of CAMZKG010000172.1, from coordinate 6,435 downwards.
TTAGGGGAGTTTTCTGCTTTGGTGGCTGCCAAGGCTTTGAGCTTTGAAGATGGGCTCAAATTGGTGAAAGCTAGAGCCTTGGCTATGCAAAAGGCGTGTGAATTGGCACCTTCAACGATGGCTGCAATTGTAGGGCTGGATGACAAGGTGGTGGAAGATATTTGCGCAAGCATCGAAGGAGTCGTGCCCGCCAATTATAATACGCCTGGTCAATTGGTGATTTCGGGCTCTATAGAAGGGATCAATGAAGCCGTAGAAAAATTAAAAGAAGCTGGCGCAAAAAGAGCCATTGTATTAGTCGTGGGCGGTGGGTTTCACTCTCCTTTTATGGCTCCGGCAAAGGATGAATTAGCCAAAGCTATTGATGCAACCCAATTCTCTGCACCGATTTGTCCCATCTACCAAAATGTGTCCGCTATGCCTGCCACAGACCCTGATGTGATTAAAAGGAACTTGGTGGAGCAGCTGACGGCACCCGTGAGATGGACGCAGTCTGTACAGCAAATGATTGCTGACGGTGTAACAGAATTCTTTGAATGTGGTGGTAATGGTAAAGTGCTCCGGGGGCTAATTCGTCGAATTAATCGAGAAATTCCGACAAAACCATTGACTTGAACTTGATTCCTAATTAAAAACTGGCTATCTTGCCGTATAATTCTTCCAAATTAGTTGACCCCCCTTATCCTATGAACAAGAATCCACTTATGTGGAGCGTTGTAAGTAATGTATGTGGCATCAGACTTACAAGGCACTATCTTTGCTATTTTAGCAGTGTGGATTGCAAAAAACAACAGCTATGAAGAATGAACTAAGTACCGGAAAAACCCTTCTGTCCATCCCTTTTGTGATGGATCCTTATTTTCGCCGTTCTGTGATTGCATTATGCGAACACAACGAGCTTGGTAGTCTTGGCTTGATTCTAAACAAGCGGCTTGATCTGACTATCAATGACTTAATTGGGGACTTCCCAGAATTTAACTCCACAGTACATTATGGCGGACCTGTACAGACGGACAGCATACAATATTTGCATCGAGTAGGAGATTTGCTTGAAGGTAGCAAGAAAATTGGGCCTGGTGTCTATTGGGGCGGGGACTTCGAGAACCTAAAAATGCTCATCAAAAATAAATTAATAGAGCCTGAAGATATTCGGTTTTATGTCGGTTATTCTGGCTGGTCTCCTGGGCAGTTGGCTGAAGAGATGGATACAGGTTCTTGGGTGCTTGGTGATCTTTCTGCTAATTATTTATTTAAGTTTGAGCCAGAAATCGTCTGGGCAAAAGCCATGGGGCATAAAGGAAATAATTATGAAGTCATTGCCCAGATTCCCAATGAAATGCTGCTGAATTAAGACGCTAGAGACCTAGCGAAAAAAAGGGCGCAGGTAAATCCTGCACCCCTGTAAAAGGTAAATACACGTTTGTATTACTCTTTCACTAACTTATAAGTTTGGTGCGAATCATTCACTTGTAGCTTTAATAAGTACAAGCCTGGTGGATAATTCGCTTTGTGTTCTTTTTGCTGTGATTGAAAGAAGAACGGTAAAGAGATTGGTCTGTTACGGATGAGAGCCAATTTTTATGCAAAGTTAAGACTATTGGTATAGGTTTTAAAAGTATAAAAAATGGAATTTGTGTTGGGTTTTATTTGTATTGATTTTGTAAGTTATTGATTATTAGGTGCTTACGTGTTTTATTTCTTCTGTTTGTTCTTTTTTGCTATGTTTTACTTTTTTATGCTTTATATGGCTATTATATTCTTGTAACTGATTAGCGGCGTTTTTACTGAAATTTTGTTGGTGCCATCTACCCCTTTCGTCTGCGAAGAGCGCAGAAGCTCCACCTTTTCTTTGGATATACAAATTGTTTCAAAAAATTATGTGCCATAAAATATTTTGTGTAAATTTGCGGAAGCTAATACTAAATATTTTTTATGAAAATCCTACATACAGCCGATTGGCACTTGGGCAAAAAATTAGAGACTTTTAGTCGATTTGATGAGCAAATTGCTGTTTTGGACGAAATCTGCCAGGTGGCTGACGACCAAAATGTCGATGTGGTGCTTATCGCTGGAGATATATTTGATACTTTCAATCCGCCCACTGATGCCGAAGACCTTTTTTATAAGACAGTCAAGCGACTTGCCAATGATGGCAAACGTCTAGTGGTCGCCATCGCAGGCAATCATGATTCGGCTGATCGGATAGCCGCTCCGGATCCCTTGGCGCGGGAGTGTGGGATTATCATGGTTGGTTATCATAATGGTATTGTTCCTAAATTTAAGTTGACGTCTGGTCTAGAAGTATTGCAGTCTGATGAAGGTTTTGTGGAGATTCAGTTGCCTGAAAATGACCAGCCTTTGCGGATTATTACGACGCCTTATGTCAATGAATTGCGCCTTAAAAAAGAATTGACGGCAGATGATAAGGAATTAGAATTTCGCACTATTTTGGAGACGAAGTGGGCGACCCTTGCGGGAAAATACTGCGACAACAAGGGCGTGAATATCCTGATGACCCATCTGTTTTTTGTTAAAAAAGGCGATGAAGTCAATGAAAAAGAAGAATCCGAAGACGAAAAGTCTATTCTCTATGTCGGTGGGGCGCAGCCGATTTATTCTAATAATATTCCGAAAGGGATTCAGTATGTCGCGCTGGGGCATCTCCATCGCAAACAAACTATCGCAGAAAAACCTTGCCCCATGGTGTATGCTTCTAGCCCCTTGGCATACAGCTTTAGTGAAGCCAATCAGCAAAAATATGTAGTCATTATTGATGCCCAACCCAATCAAAAAGTTGAAGTAGAAGCCATAAAACTACACCAAGGGCGGCGTCTGTTGCGCAATAAATTTTCGGAGATTGATGAAGCCGTAAAATGGCTAAAGGACAATCCGATTGCCTTGGTTGAATTGACCATTCATACGGAGACTTATTTGACAGGAGTGGAAAAACGACGCTTGTTGGACGCACATGATGGCATTGTGTCGATTATCCCGATTATCACTGATAATGAGCAAGTTGCAGGTAGTCAAAGAGCGGTGATTGACTTAGAAAAAAATATCAATCAGCTGTTTGTTGATTATTTTGAACATAAGAACGGGGGGCTTGCGCCCAATAAAGAATTGATTGATTTATTTAATGAATTGAAAGGATTATGATACCAATAGAATTAAAAATTAAAGGGCTTTACTCCTTTAAAGAAGAGCAGGTGATTGATTTTTCTACGCTTTTGGAGTCTCACCTTTTTGGCATTTTTGGGAAAGTCGGGAGCGGCAAATCCACCATCTTGGAAGCCATCTCTTTTGTCTTGTATGGGCAGTCTGAGCGATTGAATGCGCGTGATAACCGAAATTATAACATGATGAATTTGATGTCGCAAGACATGAACATTGAATTCACCTTCAAATCAGGCAAAAAAAATACTTTTTACAAGGCCATCGCTTTCGCAAAAAGAAATCGCAAACGTCACGAAGATGTAAAAAAAATAGACCGTAAATTATATCGGAAGGAAGAAGGGGAGTGGATGCCGATTTCGGTGGAAGAAATACCTAGTATTGTGGGCTTGAGTTATGATAACTTTAAGCGAGCTATCATTATTCCGCAAGGAAAATTTCAGGAGTTTTTGGGACTTAAAAGCACGGAGCGTTCTGAAATGCTAAAGGAGATTTTTAATTTAAATAAATTTGATCTCCATCATAAAGCCGCCATACTCGCTAATCGAAATAAAGAGAAAATATCTCACCTGTCAGGACAGTTGGCGCAGCTGGAAGATGTCAGCGACGAACGGCTGAAAGCTGAAAAAGAAACGCTCAAATCGTTAGAAAAATCTCATCAAAAAAGTGAAGTAAAATTAAAAAAAGAACACGAGAAACTCAAAGAAGCGGAAAAGGTAAAAGTACTTTTTGAAGACTTAGAAAAGGCTAAAACCGATTACCAGACTTATGTAGAAAAATATGAAACACGTTTCCTTGCTTTAGAAGTCGAAGCCAAGAATATTGCCTTTTGTAATGAGTTTTTTAAGGCTGATCTGGAGCATCTAAAGCTACAAAAAATGGATGTGAAGGGCTTGGAAAAAGAAATTATTGAACAAGATGATGAACTACAAATAGTTGAGAAACAGTTAGTTGTGCAGAAAGGTAAGCTAGTAGAGTTGAAAGAAGAGAATGATAAAAAGGACTATTATCAGGAGATCGCTTTGGGTGTCGCAAAAGGAATAGAGCGACTAGGATATGTGAATGAGAGAAAGTATTTGGACATAGAATGGGAACGATTACAGCAGGATGTCAAGGGATTTGATAATGCCATAGAAAAGTTAGAGCAGGAAGAAAAGGAGCACAATACACAGTTGGAGAAGTGGAAAAATGAAGCTCCAAATTTGATTGAGTTGATAAAAATTCGAGATTGGTACGAAATTGATAGGGATACGGCGAGCAGCATTTTGGAGCAGCAAAAGGAGCTAAAGTTACTTACAAAAAAAATGGATGACTTGCTCGATAAGAAAGTGAAAATAGTACAGCCAATCTTCTCTTTTTTACCCCAATTGGAGACATTATCTATTGCTGAAGGTCTGGAAGTCTTGAAACAAAGCAACAAGGATTTTTCAAAAAAAATTAAAGAAGTCATTATGCAGGAGCGCCGCTTGATGACCGATAGTGCGCTTGCTTCTCATGCAAATCGTCTGAAGGATGGGGCGCCCTGCCCGCTTTGTGGTGCTTTAGAGCATCCCAATGTGTTGGATGAAGATGATTTGGGTGAACAATTACATCAAGCCCAGTTGACTTTAACGGACTATCAAGAAAAATTTGATACGGGACAAGCTGTCCTGGTAGAATTTTCGGCTTTAGCGAGCTTGGAAGCCAATCATGTTGCGCGGATAGAGGAGATTGATGCCAAAGTACGTGATTTGCGGAAGCAGCAGGCAGCACATCAAAAGACAAAATTTTGGAAAAATGCGCGCATTAATTCCTTAGATGCCATTTTAGGGAAGGTCAACGAAGCAGAGCAAATTTATGCCAAAATGGATACCCTGTCGAAGCAGGTGAAAGAGAAAGAGCAGGTTTTGCAGGATGCGAAGAAAAAACTCAAAGTGCTTTTGCCAAAGCTTGATGCCATTGAAAAAAAGCGTGACCAGTTGCAATCGAAAGCAGATTTGCTCCAGGAGCAGATAATGCCTAAGGTGTTTGAGCGGATTCAAGCCGATTCGATAGATGACATGAAGGCGCTTAGGAAAAAATATTTACAACAAATTGAAGATAATGCCAAGGCGTTTGATCGTGCTGAAAAGGAAGTCAAAAAACTAGAAGAACAAAAAACGACGAGTGCAACGACCCTAAAAATAAAAAAGAAAAGTCTCCGGAAAGAACAGACGGTCTTAAAGAAAATTACTCAAAAATTAAGCGCGCAGGTCGCTAAATCTAACTTTGAGCATTTGGATGGTGTGATAGCCCTGCTCGCCAAAAATATTGACCCCAAAAACCAATTGGAAAGAGTAGAAAAATACAAGAAAGAAGTTTTTTCCAAAAAACAAAAATGGGATGATTTAAGCCATAAGACTAGTAAGGTGAAATTTGATGCGGACGCTTTCGCAAAACTGAAATTAACTATCCAAACTTTAGAAGAAGAACAGAAAAATACACTTGGACTGTTGGCGCAGACAAAGGCGATTATTCAAGAATTAACTCAAAAAGTCAAAGAAAAGAAAGCGCTTAAAAAGGAATTGAGCGCCCTTGAATTGCGAGCTGAAAATATAAAAACTTTGTTACAACTATTTAAGGGTCAAGGATTTGTGAGTTTTATATCGTCAGTCTATCTCCAAAATATTGTCAATGCTGCCAACCATCGTTTTCAGAGTTTGACCAAACATGAGCTGTCTTTAGAGTTGGAGCCCGATAATAGTTTTAGTGTGCGGGACCAATTAAATGGTGGACGAAAACGAAATATAAAAACCCTATCGGGTGGGCAAACTTTCCAAGCCGCTTTGTGTCTTGCTCTGGCACTGGCGGACAATATCCACGAGCTCACCAAGTCAGAAAAGAATTTTTTCTTTTTAGACGAAGGGTTTGGGTCGCAGGATAATGATTCTATTGCCGCTGTCTTCAAAACATTAAAAGCTTTGCGCAAGGAGAATCGAACCGTAGGCATCATCTCCCACGTCGATATTTTACAACAAGAAATTGATGTGCATTTGATGGTGGAGTTGGATTCGGAGCGCGGGAGCGTGGTGCGGGAGAGTTGGTAGGTGTGTACGGTTTGAGGAACCTAGGCAAACCTAAGAGTGAAAGATAAAATACGAAGCGAGTAGATTAAAAACAGGGTTTCTTAAACCTTGCTACTAATGTTGCTACAGGTAAATCCCGTAGTACTTTAGAACGTATCAAAAGAGCAGAAAATAAGGGTCGGCCTAAAATCATTGTTTAAATAGGAGCCTACAGAATCAA
>CAMZKG010000171.1 GCA_947311105.1 uncultured Saprospiraceae bacterium | reverse complement strand
TTTACGCAATTCAGCCAAAGACATAACTTGCATTAAATAGAAAAAAGCCTGTGTTCATGGGGGTAGTTGCTTCTTTTTTGCCAAAATAATGACCGAACCTTTTTTGTTGTGCAATCGAGCGGTTGTTCAGCTGAAACCAGCCTGAAATCATTGTTTGAAATAGGGGGGGGCGAATAAAATTTTGTGGTGCCAAGAGAAAAAGTACATTGTTTTTTAAGATAAGCTTTATTGTGCCTTAACCAAGAAATAAGCGAAAATACCCAAAAAAGCCATTCTCCACTTTTGGAGAATGACTTTAATAGGGTGTTGTTGAGTTGCACTACGACCTAACAACCTTCGATCATGACTTCACTGATCACTAGTTCTCCGTCGATGACTTCAAAGTTTACTTCACCGACTTTTTCATCAAAAATGGATAGTTCGGATTTCCAATTTTTGAACATATATACATCGCTATCATCTGTGATTGATCGGTCTTGGATGTTATTAAAATAATTATAGAATACGAAGCCGTCTTCGATAGTAAATTCAGGGATGGTTACAGTGGTGTTTTGGTAGTACTCGCCGCTGTTGTATTGGATAGAGATATTGTTTTCTGCTTTCGCAAAAAAGGAATAGTCTTCTTCAGATGTACCCAATGCGGCTACTTTTTCGCTCATCCTGATAAGGTATTGCTTCATGGATACACCTGGTTTAGGCGTTTGGATAGGTAGAAGGTAAGTGTCTAGTACAAACCCTTGAATATCACCTACTTGCACCAAAATCCAGTTTCCTTTGATGACAAATGGGTTTTGTTCATCATTTGTAGCTCGAAGCGTCTTAATGGCAAATCTTTTTTGCGTAAATCCTAAGACTTTTATTTCAGATCCAGGTAGCAAAATGGTTAATCTTTTGGAGTGTATCGTTGGTGCTTGGCGCAAGTTGAGTCCAGTTTTGGCCCATACATAGAGTACGTCTCCTGTTTGGCAAATGTCCACAGTGGATTTTGCCTGCAAAGGCTGAGTGAAAAACATGGAGAAAAAGATCACAACAAAAGAAAGGATCATTAATGGGCTCTTTGATTTCAAATTAATTGTGTTCATGACTTTTAGTTTTAATATGATGGATTCGCTTTCGCAAAACCTTTTGTCGAACTGACAAGGCAAAGATGCAGGCAGTTGGGCATGTTTTTATCGGGGTTTGAGAATTTGTAGGGGAGGGCTTAGAATTCGTGTGATGATGTGTTATTTGAGTACTTACGATTATTTTCCTTGATTCTTACGTATTCTAGCAATAATTCCATCTGTCTATTAGTTGAGCCATTGTACAATTGAACAAAAAACAACTATCTTTGCCAAGATGAAAAACAACTATAAATCCCTAATTCAACAAAGCTACCAATTCCCGCAAGCGGGTTTTGATGTTCAAGATGATTGGCTTTCCTTTCAGGGGGTTTCTCTAGGTGGATTGATTGAAAAATATGGGACGCCGTTAAGGTTTATTTATTTGCCCAAAATAGGGGAGCAGATAAACAAAGCGAGAAGTCTTTTTGAGCGGGCTTTCAAAGAGAATCATTACCGCGGCAAATATCAATATGCTTATTGTACGAAGTGCAATCATTTTTATCATGTAGTCAAAGAAGCACTGCGTCATGATGTGCATCTTGAAACATCTTCGGCGGCGGACATTGATTTGATAATCAATCTTTTAGGGCGTGGTGATGTGCGTTTGGATATGGCGATTATACATAATGGATACAAGACTGATGAGTATTTAAAAAAAATAATTCAACTGCAAGATTTAGGATTTGTCAATGCCGTTGTTGTTTTGGATAGTCAAAATGAGTTGAAAAGATTATTACAATTGACTCCAAAGTCTAAGCTTAAAATAGGCCTTAGGATGGCCATTAATGAAGAAGCAAAATCTGCTTTTTATACATCAAGGTTGGGTCTTCCTACAAAGGAAGTCGTTCCTTTTTTTCGCAAGGAGATTAAAGAGAATGCTCAGGTGGAGCTGAAAATGTTACATTTTTTTGTGGATACAGGCATAAAGGATACCGCCTATTATTGGGGAGAATTTCAGAAGGCACTGAGTATCTATGCTGCATTGAAATTGGAAAGTGATGATTTAGATGCTTTTAATTTGGGGGGTGGATTTCCGATTTCTAACCATTTAGGATTTAGATATGATTTTGAGAAAATTGTCCAGAAAATGGTTGCCAATATTAAAACTACTTGCACAGAAGAGCAAATACCGGAGCCTGATATTTATACGGAATTTGGCAAATATACAGTCGGTGAGTCTAGTGGGATTCTTTTTGAAGTATTGGAGAAGAAGAAACAGAATGATGCGGAGACTTGGTATATTATTGATAATAGTTTGTTGAATACGATTCCTGATGCTTGGGGGTTGAAGGAAAAATTTATCCTATTGCCCATCAATAAATGGAGTAACGAATATCATCGTGTGAATATAGGTGGGATAAGCTGTGATCATACCGATTATTATAATTCGGAAGAGATGAATGAAGAGATTTTACTTCCTGATTTTGATGATGAGAAGGAGCAATTGTATTTAGGATTTTTTCATACGGGCGCTTATCAAGATGCGGTGAGTGGATATGGAGGTGTAAAGCATTGCTTGATACCGTCTCCTAAATATGTGGTCATTGATAAAGATGAGAAAGGAAATCTTGTCGATGTGCTTTATCGAGATGTGCCGTCTTCGGATGAGTTATTTGATACATTGGGGTATTGATAGGGTAGATAAGGGGTAAAGGGTGAAAGGAGCCAAAATTTGCTCCTGGCTCTGAGTTGGGCAAGTTGACTGAGTGTCGCCACAGGGAAAGGTCTAAGATGAAGGGGACGATGTATGATTTCTCAAATCGCTAGCTTATAGTCTATTTGCTTGGTATTTTCATTGTCTTGACTTTAGTTGGTCAAGGTTTAAGAAACCCCTATTTTTAATCTACATGCTTGGTGTTTTTGTCTTTCTCGCTTTGGTTTATCAAGGTTTCTCAAACCAAAATTTTTTTTTTGCTTGACCATGCAGTATCGTTACTCCATTCCCTCCCGCTAGACCGCTACATCCGTTTACACCGTTACACCCGTTTACACCGTTACACCGTTTACACCCGTTTACACCGTTACACCCGTTTACACCGTTACACCCGTTTACACCGTTTACACCGTTTTTACACCGTTTTTACCAATCCTAACT
>CAMZKG010000170.1 GCA_947311105.1 uncultured Saprospiraceae bacterium | reverse complement strand
TTTTTTATCACGTAGCCCAGCTACGCTTCAAAAAAAATAGCTTCAACATACACAAAAATGCCTATTTTCTGCCTAAAAATAGGAGCACCTAAACAGTTACCAACAAAGTTAAGTATTTTTTCAATCTATTACTCAACTTTTTAATACTTTGCCTCCTTGGGGCTTGGGAATAAGCTTCGCTTCAGTGCTGCCGCAGCGACATTCCAGCCACCATAAAATTGATTTAAAGATGCACCAAAAGTACCGAAGCAAGTGGTCTGTTTTGTCCACAAACACCGCTCTTGTTCATAAAAGTGACGCCACTTCCTTCACTTGGCCTTGCGGCAAATCCAAATAAACATTTCCGATCCGTATCCGAAAAAGCTGCAAAGTAGGGAAGCCCACTGCCGCTGTCATCTTGCGTACTTGCCGAAATTTGCCTTCCGTCAAAGTAACAGACGCCCAACTAGTAGGCCCATGGACATCTTTTCGCATTTTTCTTGCGATGATAGGAAGGTCGCCAAAGTCATGGACTAATCTGGCTTTACAAGGCTTAGTTTTGTACTTTATACCGCCTTTCAGCCCGATAATTACTCCTTTTTGAAGCTCTTCAATGGCTTCTTGCGTGATGATACCATCTACTTGGACATAGTACTCTTTTTCGTAGTGACCGCTTCTGATGGCTTGACTCACCTTGCCATCTGTCGTCAGAAAAAGTAATCCTTCGGAATTTTCATCTAGTCGCCCTATAGACATCGTACCTTTCGGAAAATCGTATAATTCACCCAATAACCCCTTGCTCCCTTTACGTTTACCTTCATAGATAAATTGGCAGATAAAGCGGGGTGGTTTGTGTAGTATAAAGTGGCGTTGCTTCATCTGCTGCCTACCGTCTTGCATTAATCTTAGCTACAATCTCATCGGGACGTCTAATTCGAGCCTGCTCATCTAGATTTAGGGATAAATCTTTAATCGTTTTATCGATAGAAGCCCCCTTTGTTGTAAAATAAGCAATCATCACACCAGCCATCAACAAAAAAGTTAAATTACTAGTGAGATAAAAAAGGATAATTCCTATTAATGCTGGTCCTTCTAATAAAGCCCATTTGGCTATTGATGCTCCCCAGTAGAGCCCTAATTTATCTTTTAAATTAGTCGCCTTTTTCGCTTTCTCCACCAACTTTTTAAAAATGAAAGAGCTCCCCAAAAAACCTAACACCATCACACCTAGCACAACGTAACTATACATATCTCCAACTTCAAATCCCCAAGTCATCTTTTCTCCACGCCCAATATAATATAATATCGTTGCAATGGCTATTTGACCTACTAGCAGAGCGGTATGTAGGACGCGTAATTCTTTAAAATATTGCTCTGAAGTTTTTTCTAATTCGTGCATGGCTAGAGTTTATTACATTGCAAAGATAATGAAAAACATGCGAAAGCCCTTCTATTTTATTTGAACAATTGCGCACCTGAACAATTGAACATCCTTTCAATACCTACTTTTTGGTAGTCTTCTTCTTAGCCGCAGGTTTTTTCTTAGCTGTTTTCTTTTTAGCCGCAGGTTTCTTTCGAGTTTTCTTTTTGAAAGCATCCGGAATTTCTGCTTCGACCATCTTAATCACCTGTTCTAGCGTAAATTCTTTTGCTTGTTCGGCAGTAAGGCGTTTATTATCCTTATCTCTAGGGAGCTTGATGGATTTCTTTTTCCAACGGATAAACGGTCCCCAGCGACCATTTTCGATGGCTAAGTTTTGCTCCGGCCAACGGTTTACGTACCTGTTTGCTTCTTTTTCTTCTTTAGCTTTCGCCAATTCGATGGCATCGTCTTCCGACAAATTATCAAAATCATATTTCTTTGGAGAGACATTTTGGAACAAACCATTCCACTTAATGAACGGTCCAAAACGGCCTTTTCCTTTGGTGATCGGCAATTCCTTATAAAATGCTATTGGTGCATCTTCTTTTTCCTTTTCTTGGATTAACTCTGTTGCCCGCTCAATTTTCACAGTATAAGGATCATCCGTTTTCTTCAGAGAAACAAACTTACCATCGTACTTGATATAAGGCCCATAACGCCCGGAAAGTATCTCTACAGGATGACCTTTATACTCTCCTACTGTTCTAGGTAGCTGAAAAAGCTTCATGGCTTCTTCAAAAGTCACTCCTTCAAGGGATTGTCCTGGCGCCAAGCTGGCATATCTTGGTTTTTCATCTTCTGCCAACTCATCAGGCTTGCCGATTTGAGCAGCAGGCTTACCAAAACGTGTCATCCGCACCAACACAGTACGCCCCGTTTCAGGGTCTTTCCCCAAGATACGTTCTCCCGAAGCCCGATCCGCAGTTTCCATCGTTTCATCTAACTTAGCCTTAAACGGGCGGTAGAAATCATCGACCATTTGATGCCATACAAGTTGACCGTCACTGATTTCATCAAATTTCTTTTCGATTTTGGCTGTAAAGCCGTAATTCATAATGTCATCAAAATGCTTGGTCAAAAAATCACTGACCACCAAACCTATATCCGTAGGATACAATCTATTTTTAGTCGTTCCTGTAATTTCTGTTTTGGGGATAGTCTCGATAGCTTGCCCATCAAACTTCAACTCCGTAAACTTGCGTTCCACTCCTTCTCTACTCTCTTTTACTACATAACCACGGCTTTCTTCCATGATTTTACTAATCGTCGGAGCATAAGTTGACGGACGTCCGATACCTTCCGCTTCTAATTTTTTCACCAAACTAGCTTCGGTATATCTTGCAGGCGGACGTGAAAAACGCTCTAGGGCAATCATTTCTTTGAAGTGGAGCACTTGACCGACCACTAAAGGCGGCAACATATCCTTTGTCTCGTCATCATTATCATCATCTTTGGACTCTAAATATACTTTTAAGAATCCATCAAACTTAACCATCTGCCCTTCTGCCACTAGATGGTCTTGACGGGTTGAAATATCTATTTTGGCGACCGTCCTTTCGATAATAGCATCTGACATTTGCGAAGCCACGGTGCGTTTCCATATTAAATCGTACAATCTGTCTTCATCTTTCCCCAAGCTCACACTACGCTTATTGGCATAGGTTGGGCGTATTGCTTCGTGAGCTTCCTGTGCTCCTTTTTTACTCTTGAACTTCCTGATAGTCAGGTAGTTAGATCCGAAGTCACCTTCTATCACTTTAGATATTTCCGCAAGGGCCGTATCCGACAGATTGGTAGAGTCCGTACGCATATAGGAGATATGCCCCGCTTCATACAGCCTTTGGGCCGTGCGCATAGTTCGACTCACAGAAAACCCCATCTTTCTAGATGCTTCCTGTTGTAAGGTAGAAGTTGTAAAGGGTGCGGCAGGTTTTCTTTTGGTTGGTTTGATCTGAATATCTGCAATGGAATAAGCCGCATTTTTGCAAGATTCCAAAAAGGATTTGGCATCTTCTAAGGTTGATACATTTTTAGGAGCTTTAGCCTTTAGTATTACTTTTTTGTTGGCGGGTCCATCTTCTTCAAACAAAGCCGAAATCGTAAAAAATGGCTGCGCTTCAAAAGCTTGAATTTCTCTTTCTTTATCCACTAATAATTTTAGGGTAACAGATTGTACCCGTCCAGCCGATAATTTACCTTTGACTTTACGCCAAAGTAATCCAGATAAGTCAAATCCTACTAATCTATCTAATATCCGACGCGCCTGTTGGGCATTAACCAAATTGACATCTAATCTTCCTGGAGTTTGGATAGCTGCTTTGATGGCTTTACTGGTAATTTCTCTAAAAACAATCCGATTGGTTGTTTTTTCGTCCAGTCCTAAGACTTCGCACAAATGCCAAGAGATGGCTTCTCCTTCGCGGTCATCATCCGTTGCGAGCCAAACTTCATCAGACTTTTTGACGGCATCTTTTAGTTCTTTGACCACTTTTCTCTTTTCGGGAGAAATAATATACTTAGGCTTGTAGTCATGCTCCACATCAACCGCAGCATTTCCTTTTTCAAGGTCACGGATATGTCCAAAGCTAGACTTTACCGAAAAGTCTTTGCCCAATATTTTTTCAATGGTCTTGGCCTTTGCCGGAGACTCCACTATCAATAGGTTTTTTCCCATTTTTTAATTCGATTTTAAGCTAAATAACACCAGATGTGCACTATGATTCTAGTGCAAATGTATAACATTTTATATCAAGGAAAATGAATTTACGTAAGTCCAAGACCAATGTTACCTATATATATATGGTAATTTGGCGCAGTCTCATTTTGATAACCCATTGAAAATCAAACTAATAGAAAAGATAATTAATAAAATATTATTTCTTATTTTTTTTCAAAAAAAAGAAAATAAACACCGAAGATTATATCTAGGATTTTGAAATAATAGTAACTTTTCGTCTTTTCTCCAATTCTTTTTTACGTTTTGCTGCAAAGCCTTCGACAAGAGCTTTGGCTCCTAATTCTTTGTGATTCATCTTGCGATGATACGTAATCATGATAAACTCCGCCATGTCATCAGGGTGATAGATGCCTAGCTTTCGCAAACGCGCACTCAACCGAGAGCCTTCATAAAACCCCCAGTTATAGGTAATCCATCGCCCAAGACTAAAAAACAACTTATGACGCACTTGGTCTTCCGTCATGTTCTTGAATTTCTGGCGGGCTTCTGGAGAGATTAATTGATTTAAGCGAGCATGGGCATCGCCTAAATTTCTAGGAATATAGATACCATTCAACTTTGCCTTTCGGATTCTTTTTTGATAATTTCTTTCCCAGATACTATCTTGTTTGGATTGAGCTTGCGCAAAAACAGTAGTCAATGCGAGGAGTACAAGCACCGCAATCAATCTAGGCAAAGTTTTCTTCATCGTCAACATTTAATGGTAGCTATTCTTTTTTGTAACTGTTTAGGTGCTCCTATTTTTAGGCAGAAAATAGGCATTTTTGTGTATGTTGAAGCTATTTTTTTTGAAGCGTAGCTGGGCTACGTGATAAAAAAATAGCAAAAACAGGCGCAAAAAGGGC
>CAMZKG010000169.1 GCA_947311105.1 uncultured Saprospiraceae bacterium | reverse complement strand
TTTACCAAATTTGGTCCCGCCAGCGGCCGCCAGCGGGGCACATACACGGTGCGTTCTGCGACATACACTCACGACATACATCCACGACATACATCCACGACATACCCGCACGACAAATTCGCACACACTCAAAACGTGCACTCTAGCAGGCCATGTCGAATAACTATCTTGCACGATCGCCCAAACACCCACGTCGAACCATCTCCCCCGTCTGGCGGGGTCAAATTTGCCTAGAGCCCTAAAAAAGGGGGAAATGGATAGTCAAATTTGGGGGTGGACAACCCAAAATTCCGCTACAATTCCATTAGAGTAATCAGTTGAACACTTGCACGATTGAGCAATTGAACAAAAAACCAAAAAGGTCAGTCAAATTTGGGGGTGGACACCCAAAAAACTGCCAAGAATCCCAAACAAAACCACTGGCGTCAAATTTGCCAAAAAAACATAGTATAATTGAACAATATTTGCGGAGATTTTCGCCAATTCACTATTTTCGTCTTTTTTCCGCAAGGAAATGCCACAAAATCGGCTAAAACTACCTAACTTCGGGCTCCTAATAAAATACCTAAGAAAAATGATCAAAATTAATAGAGTCGCAGTTCTGGGTTCTGGAGTCATGGGCTCTGGAATTGCTTGTCATTTGGCGAATGCAGGCTATGAAGTGCTGTTGTTAGACATCGTGCCTTTTGACCTTGAAGAAAAGGACAAGAATAATCCTGCTGCACGTAATCGCATCGTCAATGCTTCGTTGAAAGCAGCGATAAAGTCTAAGCCTGCACCACTTTACGACAATTCTTTTGCCGCAAGGATAACGACAGGTAATTTTGATGACAACATGAAAGACATCAAAGATTGTCAATGGGTGATCGAAGTCGTTGTCGAAAGACTTGACATCAAGCATCAGGTCTTTGCCAATGTCGAAAAATATCGTACCCCAGGTACTTTAATCTCTTCTAATACGTCGGGTATTCCTATCCACATGATGTTGGAAGGGCGTAGTGAAGACTTCCGTCAGCACTTTGTGGGGACACACTTTTTTAACCCGCCGCGTTATCTTCGGTTGTTGGAGATTATTCCGACGAAGGAGACGAAGCAGGAAGTGGTGGACTTCTTTATGAGTTTTGGCGACGAATATCTAGGTAAAAAGACGGTGTTGTGTAAAGATACTCCGGCTTTTATTGCTAATCGGGTAGGGGTGTATTCGATGGCGAAGATTTATCAGCTTACGCAAAAATTAGGGCTGTCTATTACTGAAGCAGACGCCTTGACAGGCCCTGCTATTGGTCGGCCAAAGACAGGTACCTTTAGATTGGGAGATTTGGTGGGTCATGATACGGCGGTGCATGTTATCAACGGTATTCGTGAAAACTGCCCTGATGATGAGCAAGCAGGTAATTTTGTGATTCCTGATTATCTTCAGTTTTTGATTGATAATAAATTTTTGGGAAATAAGACCAAAAAAGGATTTTACGAAAGGACTAAAAAGAAAGATGAAAAAGGTCGGAAGATAATTCTAGCCCTAAATCTAGACACTAAAGAATATGCACCTAGCCAAAAACCTAAATTGCCTAGCCTAGCTGCTGTCAAACAGATGGATAGCCTAGCGCAACGCATCAAATACTTTTTTAGGGCAGAAGATAAAGGCGCCGAACTCGTAAAGCAGTCTTTGCTTGGTCTATTTGCTTATGTTTCTAATCGGATTCCAGAAATCGCCGATGACTTATATGCCATTGATGATGCTTTGAAAGCAGGTTTTGGATGGGATGTTGGTCCTTTTGAATATTGGGATATGGTCGGCGTCCAAAAAGGTATCGAATTAGCGGAAGCGCAAGGAGAATCAGTCGCCCAATGGGTCAAAGAGATGGTCGCTTCTGGTAAATCATCATTTTATACGCTTGAAAATCGGGAGCCAAAGTTCTATAATATTCCTTCAAAATCTTACCAATCTATCCCTGGTAGAGAAGGCATTGTTATTTTGGATCACTACCGAGATAAGGAGTTGATTTTTGAAAATCCTGAAGTGCATGTGCATGATATTGGGGATGGTGTCCTTTGTCTAGAGTTCAAAAGCAAGATGAATGCCATCGGTGAAGGTATTCTGCGTGGTATCAACGAAACCATAGATATTGCGGAGCAAGGCCCATGGAAAGGGTTGGTTATTGGCAATAATGCGAAGAACTTTACCGTCGGGGCTAACTTGATGTTGGTGGCGATGCTGGCGTATGAGCAAGAGTTTGATGAGCTCAATATGGCGGTGAATTTGTTCCAGCAAACCGCTATGCGAGTGCGTCACTCTGCGACCCCTGTGGTCATGGCGACTCAAGGATATGTTTTTGGGGGTGGCTGTGAATTGGCGATGCACTCAGATGCCGTGATGGCTGGAGCAGAATCTTATATTGGGTTGGTCGAAGTTGGTGTAGGCTTGATACCTGGTGGCGGTGGAACTAAGGAGTTTGCTTTGCGTGCTGCGAAGGAGTTTGACCCAGGAATGGTGCAGATTCCGACTTTAATCGAGAGATTTAAGACCATAGCTTTGGCATCAGTAGCGACATCTGCTGATCAGGCATTTACGCAAGGTTATTTGGAGCATTCCAAAGATGCGGTGGTTATTAATACGCCGAAGTCGATTGCTAGAGCCAAAGAGAAAGTTTTAGAATTAGCGAAGCATTATGTGGCACCGACGGTGGACGATGTATATGTTTTGGGACGTCGTGGATTGGGCGCTTTGTATATGGCTGTCAACGAGTTGAAACTGGGAAAATATGCCAGTGAACATGATGCCTTGATTGCTCAAAAAGTAGCTTATGTGATGTGTGGCGGTGATTTGACGGGGCCACAAAAAGTGTCTCAGCAGTATCTATTGGATATCGAAAGAGAAGCCTTTTTGAGCTTATTGGGTACGCAAAAAACTTTAGAGCGGATTCAACACATGTTGACAACTAATAAGCCCTTGCGGAATTAAACCCGCTTTCAAAATAATCTAAATAGAAAAAAAAGAGCAAACTTTCGTTTGCTCTTTTTTTTGGATTTGGTAGGCCACATCACATCAATGGTTGTTATCAGTTGGAGTTATTTTTTTACATCAATGGTTCGGTCATTATTTTGGCAAAAAAGCAGCAAAAAGCCCTATAAATACGGGCTTTTTTCTATTTAGTGCAAGTTGTGTTTTTGGCTGAGTTGCATAAAATAGAAGTTATTGCCTGAAACGAAGTTTGAAAAAAATGTACCTAAAACCCCTTCGGGGTTTCCCTGCTTAGCCCATAGTGAAGCTATGGGCTAAGAAAGGTTTGTGGCGTAAATGCGTAGGCGTAGCGGGTCACGCTGTAAACTTCTGACGCTGAGTGAGGTGA
>CAMZKG010000168.1 GCA_947311105.1 uncultured Saprospiraceae bacterium | reverse complement strand
CTGTGGGCTGTAGTGGCTTAGATATCGACAGGCTAAAGCCCATCTTACTGTGGGCTGTAGTGGCTTAGATATCGACAGGCTAAAGCCCATCTTACTGTGGCGTTGCGTCGTTGCGTGATACCCAAATCGTGAGAATCACCAACCATCACCCAAATTACTAACCAAAATCAGTCTTTTACCAAATAAAACCCACCTACTTTTGCCCATAATTTGAGCACTCAAAACACTAAAGATGTACAAATCAGTTTCGCCAGAAGAAGCATTAAAAATAGTCAAATCAAATAATCGGGTCTATATCCAGGCCGCCGCAGCAGCACCCCAAGCGCTAATTCGTGCCCTTACGGATAGAGCGGATGAGCTTAGAAATGTAGAGATTTGCCATTTGCATACAGAAGGTCCAGCTCCTTATGCCGACCCCAAGTTAGCCAAGAGCTTTCATGTAAACTCCTTTTTCGTTGGTGGCAATGTACGTCACACCTTAAAAGCAGGCAATGGTTCTTTTACGCCAGTATTTCTCAGTGAGTTGCCTGCTATATTTCGGAATAAAATCATCACTTTAGACATTGCATTGATTCAAGTATCTCCACCAGACAAGCATGGCTATTGCTCATTGGGTACGACGGTGGCAGCGACACCCGCAGCCATTGAAAGTGCCAAGCTGGTCATTGCCCAAATTAACCCACAAATGCCTAGAACTCATGGAGATGGCATTATTCACATTTCAGAGTTAGATGTTTTTGTGGAATATGAAGAGCCAATTTCTCAAGCCAAAATAGCCATTCCCAACAAAGTCGAAAAACAAATTGGAAAGTACATCGCCAGCCTTATAGAAGATCGCAGTACCCTGCAAATGGGTATCGGAAATATCCCGAATGCCGTCCTAGCTCAATTAGAAAACCACAAAGATTTGGGTATTCATTCGGAGATGATATCTGACGGAGTCATAGACCTTATTCTGAAAGATGTCATCAATGGAAATTATAAAGCCGTCAATTCTGGAAAAGCCTTAATTACTTTTTTGTTAGGCACGAAGCGACTCTATGACTATGTCGATGACAACCCTTACATTGAGATGCGTGGAGCTGATTTTGTCAATAACGTAAGTATGATTATGCAAAACCCCAAAATGGTGGCTATCAATTCAGCGGTAGAAGTGGATTTGACAGGGCAAGTTTGTGCGGACTCTATCGGCGCTGACATTTACTCGGGGCCTGGTGGGCAAATGGACTTTATACGCGGTGCTTCGCTAAGTAAAGGCGGAAAAGCCATCATCGCACTACCTTCTACAACCAGCAAGGGAATCAGCCGTATCGCTCCATTTTTAAATCTCGGTGCTGGTGTTGTAACCACTCGTAGTCACGTCCAATATATTGTCACAGAATATGGAATCGCACATCTATACGGCAAAACCATGAAGCAACGAATCCATGCACTAGTAGAAATAGCACACCCCGAATTACGCGAAGACATCCTTCGCAGTTATTATGACCGAAAACCAGAAACACCACGCTTGAAGAGTCCTGTACTTTAGCAATACGACTTCAGCGGCAAGATGTAGAAACTCAGTGAGTTCCGCCACTTTACCCAAGCCAAGTTTTAAATTCCTTCACCTTTTCTCTTGCGACCACGACATCTTGGGACCCTAGCCCTTTTATCTTGAGCAAAAGCCTAGAATTGCTATGAACCAATATTTCATCTAGAGCATCCACTGCGACGATGTACTTGCGGCTGATTTTGAAAAATTGGGAATCATCCAGCTCCTGAATTAATTGATCCAAAGCTTGCTCAATAGAATAGTTGCGTCCTGACTTGGTCAAAATAAACGTACCTTTTGCCATGCTATAAAAAGCGGCAATGTCAGATGTTGGGATGCTTTTTAACTTTTCCCCCACCTTGACTAAAAAACGGCTTCGCTTAGAGCTTGATTGAATATTTTCGATGGCTTCCACAATGGTACTAATATCTGGAGCTGCCCTGTTTTGAAAATTACGCTTAAATTTTTCGATGGCTTGCGCCAACTCCGACTCATCAATTGGCTTTAGCAAATAATCTACACCATTCACCTTAAATGCTTCAATCGCATATTGGTTGTAAGCTGTCGTAAAGATAATTGGGATCTGCGTGCGTAGCTTGCGGAAAATCTCAAAACTCGTGCCATCCCCCAACTCTATATCCGAAAATATCAACTGAATATCATCTCGACTTTCAAGCAATCCGATAGAAGCTCCGATTGAATCTGCCTGACCAACTACTTCAAAACTAGGAGCTACTTTGTGGATTAGCCGCTCCAAACGGTGGGCTGCTCTAGGCTCATCTTCAATAATCAAAACCTTCATATTTCTTCATTTTGTTTTTCCAGTAATGGCACACTAACCGTAAAAAAACCATTTTTTTGGCTGATTTCCATCGCTTTATTTGATAGTTCTTTGAATTGTTGCTCGAGATTCAACAAGCCTGTACCTGTTGAGTTCTTCCTTTTTACTTTGGGCTGATACCTATTTTGGACAAAAATGCGATGGTCTTTTTTGAAAATATTAATCTCCATTGGACTATCCCTAGTGATTTGATTGTGCTTTACGGCATTTTCTACAAGCATCTGAATCGCAACGGGCACAATGTATTCCTTTTTTAGTGTATCTACATCCATATTGATTTTTAGCTTCTCCCCAAATCGAATTTTCAACAAAAAGATATAAGATTCTATAAAAGCCACTTCTGCCGAAAGGGGGACGATTCGATGATTCGCACTTTCTAAGATATAGCGATAGATTTTGCTCAATTGCTGGATATATTTTTCCGAAAGGTCGGCATCTTCGTGAAC
This sequence comes from uncultured Saprospiraceae bacterium, assembly GCA_947311105.1. Classification (GTDB taxonomy): domain Bacteria; phylum Bacteroidota; class Bacteroidia; order Chitinophagales; family Saprospiraceae; genus HyVt-613. The sequence goes on along the minus strand of CAMZKG010000168.1, from coordinate 3,163 downwards.
TAGGTCTGTCAGCACATTCAAACTATTAAACAAGAAGTGTGGGTTTACCTGATTTTTTAAGGTGCTGTAGCGATAATTAGCCAGCTCTTTTTCTAATCGCTCCATTTTTAATTCAGACTTACGCCAATTAACAAAGAAGGTGATGGTCGCAAAAGCCAAAGCAAATCCACTAGATATTTTTACCGCAATCCATATCCCCTTTACCCCAATCTCATAGGCTTCTTTGAAGGTGATATCATACCAAAACAATGCAAGCAGTGCTGCCACAATAATATAAGCAACAACAGAATATATAACTATGGCAATAACAGATATAAACGCCCGTTTTTTAGGATTTTCATCCCAAGTAATCCATTTGTCTAGCAAAATGGCGTTATAACTATGTCCTAGACTCTGTGTAATTCCCACAATAGAATACCATGAAAAAGCACGCAAAAAAGTCGATAAATCATTAAATGCATTAGGCCAAGTCAACCCTATGAAAAACACTGGCGTCAAAACCGATAAAGCCCAAAACTGTCTGACTGTCAAGGGTTTAGTAATGTCCGAAAATGAAATGGACTTCTTTTTCATCCTGCAAATTAATATTTTTTTCTTAACTCCGGAACGTCTTGTTCTTTGGGTTCAATCAAATCCCATAGATTTCCATACAAATCTTCAAAAACCGCTACTTGTCCGTATTTTTGCAATTGTGGCTCTCGGACAAAATTTACCCCATTTTTAATCAATCTATCATAATCTCTCCAAAAATCATCCGTAAACAAAAAAAGAAAAACACGGCCACCTGCTTGACGCCCAATACACCTTGTCTGCTCTTCATTCGTTGCTTTCGCCAATAACAATCTGGATTCTGTGGCTCCTGGGGGCGCAATAATCACCCAGCGCTTTTCTTCCCTAAGCTGCGTGTCTTCAATCAATAGGAAACCTAGCTTTTCCGTATAAAACTGAATGGCTTCATCATATTCTCTAACCAATAAGGTTACTTGCGCTATTCTTTGCTTCATTTCAAAGATTTTGGTCAAAGATAAGGAAATACAGTTACCCAAACGTTCCGAAGTGTTCGCAATAGGATTTTTTTCGTATGTTTGTATCTAATAAAACGCATGATGATTCCACCCAAAAAAGTATTAATTATTCGGTTTAGCTCCATTGGAGACATTGTTTTGACCACGCCAGTCATTAGGATTGTTCGGGAGCAATGGGATGCGGAAGTTCATTTCTTGACTAAATCTGCTTTCGCAAATATCGTCGAAGCCAACCCCAATATCCAAAAAGTCTTCTCCTTTCGGAAAAAACTTTCAGAAATTACTCCGCTCCTGAAAAAGGAAAAGTACGATTTAGTCGTTGATTTGCATCGCAATATCCGCTCTTTTCTCGTTAAGCTTGGGCTCAAACGCCCCGCGGTGACTTTTGACAAACTCAACAAGGCAAAATGGCTACTAACCAAATTTAAAATAAACCAGCTTCCCGATGTTCATATCGTGGATAGATATCTGGACCCGATTCGGCCTTGGGGCATCACTAACGACCAACAAGGACTAGACTTTTTTATCCCCAAAGAAAAGACTTTTTCTTTGGAAAGGATGAAGGGCTTTTTTTCAGATTTTAGCGTAAGCGAATCCAACCTACTTGCTATCGTGGTCGGAGCAGCCCACAATACCAAGCGCATCCCCGAAAAAAAATTAATTGCCGTCGCTCAACAATGGCCAGGAGTCGTTGCCCTGTTAGGCGGGCCCAAAGAGCAAGAAGATGGTGAACGTATTTTGGCGAAAGCCAACCGAAAAGGCATGGTCAATTTTTGTGGGCAAACCACTCTATTTGAGTCTGCATCTATTATTTCGTTTGCACAAAAAGTCCTTACACCCGATACGGGCATGATGCATATTGCCGCCGCTTTAGGTGTGCCCACGGTATCCGTTTGGGGCAATACGGTGCCAGAGTTTGGGATGACTCCTTATCCCGCTTCCGCAAAACATAAAATCATAGAAATCAAGCAGTTAAGTTGTCGTCCTTGCTCCAAAATTGGGCATAAAGAGTGTCCTAAAGGACATTTTCGGTGCATGATGGATATTCCTGCGACTCAGTTGCTCAACACATTGTTGGATGAATAATCGCCTATTTTTTGTGATTAATCCAACGGCTGGAAATGGACGTGCCAAAATGCTGTGGCCCCAAGTCGCTAAACGGCTAAGTGATGAAGGTATTGATTTTGACTTCGCCGAAACAAAATGCAAAGGCGATGCCATCCAAATCATCCGAGATGCTACCCAAAAAAATTACAAATGCTATATTTCTGTAGGCGGAGATGGCACTTTTCATGAATTAGTAAATGGTCTGATGGGCGCAAAACTGTCCTATTTGCCCACGGCTTTTTTACTGCCCATCGGCACTGGGAACGACTTTGTGCGTCAACATAATATCCCCAAATGGGGGGACGATTGGCTCCAAATATTAAAAACTTTTCAAGTAAAGAAACATAATGTTGGGCAATTGACCTACCAGCATGAAGGGCGGAAGAAATCTAGATTTTTCGTCAATGTCGCCGGCATGTTTTACGATGGATATATTGTGAGAGCAACCACCTTGCGGAAAAAGCCTATCCATTCATCGTTTCAATATCTATGGCTCATCCTAAAATTTTTATTCAAATACCAACCACCAAAAGGGCAGGTTATTTGGGATAAAGGGCAGATTTCGGGAGAGTATTATACCGTAAATGTTGGGATTGCGAGATATTCAGGTGGCGGAATGCGCTTTGTTCCACATGCCAATCCTTTTGGAAAATCTTTTGCCATCACTGTTGCCAAAAAAATGCATCCTATTCGTGTCTTGCTATCTACCCATTTTTTTTATAACGGCAAGGTCGCCAGACATTCTAAGATAACCTGCTTCAAAAGTAATCACTTGGTCGTCAATCCCATGGAGTCAAGCCAGATTCTAGTGGAAGCAGACGGAGAGTTTCTAGGTAACGCTCCTTGCACTTTTGAACTCGTAAAAGGTGGATTTGGGTTAGTTTGTTAAATTCTTGAGCTTGCTCCGCTATGGTTGTTTTTATTTTGTCCAATTGCTGAGTCCACTCCGAAAAGGCAATGTCCTTTTTTATTTGGAGATTTCGCAAAATTTTATTCTCAATGGTTCGGTCATTATTTTGGCAAAAAAGTAG
>CAMZKG010000167.1 GCA_947311105.1 uncultured Saprospiraceae bacterium | reverse complement strand
TGCCGTTCAAGTACAACGGGCTTTAGCCCGTTGTAGCAAGTAAAACGTGCAATGGTTAAAGTCCGTAGAGTAAGTGAACATCGGTCTCTAGCAATCGAGTTACTAATTCTTATCTTTGAGAAAAATTACACAAGTTTTTAATATTTTCTTAAATTGCAGCCCAAACCAGTATGCTATTTGAAAATGCCATTCGTAATAACCATTTACGGCACGAATTTTTCTCCAAATTTTACTTTACCAACGCACTAGATCATACGACATGAACAAATATATCTGCATCCATGGGCATTTTTATCAGCCACCACGCGAAAATGCTTGGCTCGAATATATCGAAACTCAAGAATCTGCTCGTCCTTTCCATGATTGGAACGAACGCATTAACTTTGAGTGTTATGCGCCTAATACGTCCGCTAGAATCCTAAACGACCAGGGAGAAATCACCAAAATTGTCAATAATTACGCTTGTATCAACTTTAATTTTGGGCCAACACTACTTTCCTGGATGGCACAAAAAGATGCCGATACCTACCAAGCGATACTGGCCGCCGATAAGCAAAGCATGAAGCACAATGCAGGGCACGGCTCGGCTATTGCGCAAGCTTTTAATCATATGATTATGCCCTTGGCTAATCGTAGAGACAAAGAGACCCAAGTAAGTTGGGGCATCCAAGATTTTGAAGCAAGATTTGGGCGCAAGCCCGAAGGTATGTGGCTGCCCGAAACTGCCGTGGACAGCGAAACCTTAGAAATTCTTGTTGATTTCGGTATCAAATATACGATTTTGGCGCCTAGACAGGCCAAAGCTATCCGAAAGATGGATGGAGATTGGAAAGATGTCAATGCCGATACCATCGATCCCAGAAGACCCTACCTTTATAAAATACCTAATACCAACAAAAGCATTGCTGTATTCTTTTACGATGGCGCTCTTTCCCAAGAAGTTGCCTTCAAAGGTATCCTAAACAATGGGCTGCATTTTGCGGAAAAGCTAGTCAATGGATTCAGAGATGATGATGAGCCACAATTAGTTCACATCGCTACAGATGGAGAATCGTATGGACATCACCACAAATATGGCGAAATGGCGCTGGCTTCCGCCCTTCATACCTTGCGGGAAAAAGATGATGTAACCTTGGTGAATTATGCGCATTTTTTGGAGATGTATCCGCCTACCTACGAAGCCCAAATCCATGAAAATAGCTCGTGGTCCTGTGTGCATGGGGTAGAGCGCTGGCGTGCAGATTGTGGTTGCAATTCTGGTCGGGCAGGCTGGAATCAGCTTTGGCGCAAGCCGTTACGTGACGCCTTGGATGATGTCCGTGATCAATTTATTGATATTTTTGAAAAAGAAGGAGACAAGTATTTTACAGACCCTTGGCAAGCGCGCAATGATTATTACCAAGTGATAAAAGATCGAAGTGACCACAATGTCAACGAATTTTTAAAAGCCCATTGTAAAGGAAAGTGCCTTGATAGAACGAACGCACTTCGATTGTTAGAGATGCAGCGACATGCCATGTTGATGTACACTAGTTGCGGATGGTTTTTTGACGAAATTACGGGAATTGAGACCACGCAGATTCTACAATATGCCAGCAGAGCCATTCAATATGCCGTGCAGTTAACAGGTCAAAAAATTCAAGATCGATTCATCAAAAATCTAAAAAAAGCGCCTAGCAATATCTATGAAAATGGAGCGCATGATTATTTGACTTACTTAATGCCCAATACGATAGGCTTTAAACGAATGGCGATGCATTTTGCCACGACTAGTGTTTTTGACAGATTACAGCCTTCTGCCAATCCTATGTTTGTCTATGAAGTCGAATTTGAGCAAGCGCACCGTTTTGATGCGGGTATTCAGCGCTTGAGCCTAGGCAAATTGCGCTTGCGCTCAAAAATCATCCATGAAGAAAAAAGCTTCTTCTATGCTGTTTTGTATTTGGGGCAACAAAACATCATCGGCACGCTTTCGGAAGACATGATAGATAGTGAGTTTGATGCGATGAAAGAGAGCCTTGTTGATGCTTTCCGCAAACCCAATATTGGGCAAGTTTTCTCGTTGATGAATACTTATTTCAATGGAGAGCGTTTCTCGATTTGGGAGCTTTTTACGGACGAAAAACAACGCATCCTTAATGATATGCTCAACAAAAGCATGGAGAATGCTTCTGACAACTTAGAAGAAATCTATAAGGATAATTATCAACTGATGCTTGCGCTAAAAAATGAACACATGCACATCCCCGAAGCTTTCCAAACGGCTGCGGAGTTTGTGATCAATCAAGAATTAAAAGACTTCTTCAAAAAAGACACTTTACAATTTGAGAATTTGCACCGACTCAGCAAGGAGCTAAAACGATGGGATTTGCGCATCTCCAATGAATCTGAATTTGACTTATTGGCAGGTGAGCGCATCTATGCCGAAGTCCGAAAAATAACTTTGTCGCATGCGTCCCATTTGCAGATGAATAATCTGCTAAATATCGTTGCCACCATAGACCAGATGGGCATCAAGCCTAATCTTTGGAAGAGCCAAAATGTATTTTTCAATATGGTACAGCAACTAAAAAATAGAAATTGGGATTACCATAGCGACGAATGGAAAGCTTCTTTTATCAAACTGGGACACTATTTGAAAGTGGAAATTTAAGGAATTGATGATTTTACGAAATCATCAATTCTCCGATCACCCCCATCAAACTCAAGTGCACAAAACCTTTGTCAAAAGATACCCCATCGGGGGCAATCTCCCTAACCCAACTAAAAAAGTTAGCCAACTCTTCAACCTGTTTTTCGGGGGTTCGCTTGGCGACTCCTGGAAAGTGATTTTGCATGATAATCAATTGGTTATCAATTGGTTGCCAAAAATCTACCCGCAACGACACTTGTCTTTCTTTATATTTTTTTTCTAGTAGATAAAGGCGCTGTGTTGGACTTTCGCCCAAAAGCTCTTCGATTGCTTGATAAAACAGCGTCACGTAATTTAGCACTTTTGTTGGCTCTAGGGGTAGTCGATAATTTTCCAAAATTCTTTCGACCATCCGTTCATTAAAATCTGGATTGTTTTTGCGAAAGCCAATTGTCATGGCATTGATGGCGTTTGCTGCTTCTGGTAGATTTTCAATATCGGCGGTCAACAGCGGCTCGGAAAATTGAATTAACTCACCCGCCTTAAACACTTTGGATTGTTTGGGTCGCTCTTGGTTGATATCCCAAAAATAACTCGGAAACTCTTGATGATTTTCTTTTTTGGCAGGGACTTCGACAGGTTGTATTGATTTTTCGATGGCCCCAAAGTACTCTCCAAGATCATATTTTTGATAGGTAATCGGCAACGTTTTACTTTCCCATTTGGGTAGGTGCTCCATCGGAGTAGCTTCAAACAAAGGGAAATCTGCATCCCCATTTGCGACTCTATCCAACCATCCCATCTTGCCACGCACGAAAGGAAAAATGATGTAATCACGAGCCCTTGTAATCCCCACATATAATAATCTAGCTTCTTCTTCCTGCGCGTTTTTGGTTTCTATCAAGTAGATTTCATCATGAGACAGGCGTTCAAAAAACAAGGATTTTTCTGGTTTTTTTCCGAAAGGACTCACCCAATATCTCAACCAACGGTTAGCCAAAAGGTGCTGTACATCTAACGCTGTATTTTCGTTAATGACTTTTACGCCAAAGGGGTTGACGCGGAGTTTTGCGCCTAAGCTTCCGCAAATAACAACCGGCCATTCGAGCCCTTTACTTTTGTGGTAAGTTAAGACATTTACGGCATTTTCATTTTCGCCACCACTCTTCGTGTCTTTTTCATTTTGCGCAAGCTCATCCAAATAAATCACAAATCCAGCAGGGGTCGAAGGTCGATGCGTCCGCTTACACAAGTCTTCAAATTGTCTGGCTAGTCCACGCAGCAAAGCAATATTATCTAGGCGCTGACTAGACTTAACCCAGCGCTGTACAATCTGTCTAATCTGGACGCGCTCCAAGACCAAATCCAACACTTCCGTTATCGTCATATCGGGTATTAGCTTGCGCAAATCTTGTAATTTTTCCATTATCGGCACATCATCCGCCCAACGAGATTCGTCATCGCTTTGGAGAAATTCATGGCGACTTGCAAGGATGTTTTCTAGTGTCCAATCTTCGCCATATTTTAGTGCTTCCGCAACGGCCAAGCTATCATGCCGACTCAATAAGATACGCAAACAAGCCAAAACCAAAATCACTTCAGGCGTATTTGCCAAGCCAACTCCTGCTACTGCCGAGTCCAAGCCTGCCAAATTTAAGGCTCGGGACATTGATTGTACTTCGTGATTGGTGCGCAGTAAGATAGCGATATCACCAGGTCGTATATTTCGTGGTTGGTTATCGTCGCCTTTCGGCAAAAAGAGATGGGCGCCTTGTAGCCATTCACGGAGTGCAAAAGCAGTCGCCTTCATGACCCATTCGTTGCTGATGACACGTTTACCTTGTTTATCTTCATTATGTAACACCCAGTGAATCAAGCCATTTTCTATGCCAACGGGGTCTTTTTCTTGAGTTCTTTCTGGAATTAATGCGACCCTTTCTTTGGGCATCTCCGAAAACGCTTTGGTAAAAATAACATTGGTAAAATGGACTAAATCTTCTCTCGACCGCCAAGACTTTGGCAGTATATTTTCTTTTTTGATTCCCCCTGTTGCCGCTACAATCCCGTCCATCAAGGCTGGCTCTGCCCCCCGAAAAGAATAAATTGCTTGCTTAGGGTCTCCGACCCAGACCGATTCTTTGACTAGATTGGCGATTTTCCAAAAAATATCCAATTGTATAGGACTGGTATCTTGAAACTCATCGACCATCAGCAAATCAATCTCTTCAGCGATGACAGATGCTACTTCCGGGTGCTTGAGCAGCTCGCGGATGTGCGTTTCCATATCGGAATAGTCGATCAAGCCCCGTTGTTTTTTGTATTGCGCATAGGCATCAATGGCATCTATCGCCATATCAAACACCAATCCAATAAAGGTTTCTAAGTCTGACCTTAATTGTGGATGGTTATCGATTTTATGAGCGGCTTCTTGTAGTCCTTCCGCCAATTCTGTGCTTTTTTTAGACACTTTAAAATTGGCTAAAGCGATCCATTCTTTCCATGGAATATAGCCAGCGATGCTCCACATTTTTTCGATAGCATTGAGCTGCCCGATGGCCTTTAGCTTCATTTTGGTCGTATCATCGACATTATTTTCAAGGCTATTTCTGGTTAGTTTTATTTCCGAAAGGAGTTTATTTTCTATTAGCTGACCATCTTTTTCTGGTTGCCCGAAAAACCGAAATAATTGTTGGATAGATTTTTCTTTACTTTCCAGAAGGTCATCTTTAGAAAAGTCATTTATCCGCGCTTGGTCGGCAACATCTCTCACGTCTCGTCGCCAATCATAGGGTTTTCGGGGCTCATCTAGCGCAAATTTTTGCACTAAATCTTCCATCGTTTCGATTCGCTCTTCGGTCAGTGCATTGACGATGGACTTATTAAAAATATCTTGATGCTCTTCATCGGGTAAGATGTCCACATTGGGCGAAACCCCCGCAAAAAAAGCAAACCGCTTGAGCAATTGTACACCTATACTATGTACTGTGCCAATCAACGCATTATTAAAAGCATGGGCTTCTTGTATCAACCCTTCTTCTAGTAGCTTGACTGTCACTCTTTCTTTGAGTTCTGCTGCGGCCTTGTTGGTAAAGGTAGTAGCTATGATGCCTTCGGGACGCACACCGCTACGGATGGCCTGAACTAATTCTCCTGTCAAACGGTAGGTTTTGCCGCTCCCCGCTCCTGCTGAAATGATTTTTATATTCAATGTTTTTGTATTTTTTCTTGGCTTTGGGCGAATTTCGGAAATTTTTGGGACTTGATAGGTGTTTGGGGGGGAGAATTTGACCATTGTTTTAGGAGTTGTGCTACCGCCCTAATGCATTGCTGCCGCCCGGAACTTTGAATATCACGCAACGCCGCAAAGACGCAACGTGTTGATGCTTAGGATTTTAAAAGTGGGAAGAAATAAAAATTTGGCAATCCTTCTCCTTAACCATTTACCTTTTACCTTACGAGTGCCTAAAGTACTTAGGAGTTGTGCTACCGCCCTAGTGCATTGCTGCCGCCCGGGACTTTGAATATCACGCAACGCCGCAAAGACGCAACGTGTTGATGCATAGGATTTTAAAAGTGGGAAGAAATAAAAATTTGGCAACCCTTCTCCTTACGAGTGCCTAAAGTACTTAGGAGTTGTGCTACCGCCTAGTGCATTGCTGCCCCGTTACACCATTACCCCCGTTATACCGCTACACCCGCTACACCGTCACACCGTTACCTTAGCTTGCCGAGAATAAAATAAAACAGTAACTTTGCCGCATGCCGTTGATACTAAAGAAAAACTTAACGCCTGAAGGCGTATGGGGATTATGGGATATTATGGAGCCCGAGTCTTATTTTATGGATCGCTTGGATCTTTCTATTATTGAAAAAGCCAACCTTGACCAAATAAAAGGACATCGCCGGTTAGAATGGTTGGCGGCCCGTTATTTGCTTCATCTCCTTTCAGAGCGCCATCTACGTGGTGAAGTACTTAAAGATGAGTTTGGGAAGCCTTTTTTGTCTGGTTCAGAATGGGATATTAGCTTGTCTCATTCTAATAATCTGGCTGGCATTGCTGCTTTCCCCCAACCCGTGGGGATTGATGTGCAAAAAATTGTTGCTAAAATTGAGCGTATCGCCCACAAATACCTTAGCGAATACGAAGCCGCAAATATCCGCTACCGCCATCGCCTAGAATATCTACACCTTTATTGGGGCGCAAAGGAAGCAATGTATAAGGCTTATGGCCGCAAAGAAATTGACTTCAAAAGACACCTGAAAATTGAGCCGTTTGCATTTTCCCCGACGGGTGGCAAGATGAGTGGCGTATTAAAAAAAGGGGATATTTTGATGGAATTTGACTTGGAGTATGAGCTGTTTGGGGCTTTTGTTATAGTGATTGCTAAGAGCTGAGTCGCTTGCCCTTCGGGCTTCGCTGGTTGAGCCGCTTCGCTTGTTGAGACACTCGCTTCGCTCGTTGGTTGAGCCGCTTCGCTGGTTGAGTCGCTCACTTCGTTCGCTGGTTGAGCGCTTGCCCTTTGGGCTTTGCTGGTTGAAAAGTTGAAACACCAAAGGCAAATTGAACGCCAAAGGCAATTAATGGTATTTTACACGTAATCAGATTGTTATGTTTGGCAAAGTTTGGTGATGTGAAAAATTGTTTGGATTTTGTGGGATGACTACAATGCTAACTACTTTGAGAAAAATGTCTTCTGGGTTATTGGGCTTGGTGTATCCCAAGTTGTGTTTGTCATGTGGGCAAGAATTACCGCCTGGTGAGCTAAAAATCTGTATTCATTGCTCCGCTGATATGCATTATACGGATTATCATCTTTCACTGGACAACCACTTTTCGGATAGGCTGTTTGGACGAATTCCCTTTTATGCGACTTCCGCTCTTCTTGTTTTCCGCAAGGGGGGCAAAACCCAACCCCTGCTCCATGAACTAAAATACAAAGGCAACCAACAACTCGGTGTTGAACTTGGACGCCAACATGGTAAACTCTTGCTAGAGTCGCCCTATTTTAAAGATATTGATTGGATTATTCCTGTGCCACTTCATATCAAAAAGAAAAGATTGCGTGGATACAATCAGAGTGCTGTCTATGCTCAAGGCCTTTCGGAAATACTAAACGTCCCTTATAGCGACCATATCCTAGTCCGGAAAACTTTTACCGAAACACAAACAAAAAAAGGAATGGACGAACGCTTCCAAAATGTAAATAGCGTATTTAAGGTGGCTAAACCTAGCATCATCCAACAAAAACACCTACTAGTCGTGGACGACGTGATGACTACAGGGGCAACGTTAGAATCTTGTGCCATTTCTCTACTCCATGCAGCAGATGTACGGATTAGCTTTGCTACTATTGCGATTGCGGAGTATTGATTGGGGAGTAAGTTGCGTCTGTTTTTTCAAGCAGGATATAATTATCACTTATCAGAAATCGAAAAAATAGCGTGATATTCTTTTTGCCCCTTTGCCGTTAAATAGGGATAAATTGCCTGGGTTAAAATTTCTAAATACACAGAAATTGTCTTTTTGGTTATTTTTTGAGTTCGAATTTCAGCGTCCGAAATCCAAAAATCACCCAATATTTGAAAACGCTTATACAAATATTTGTACTCATTTGGCAGTAGTTCTTTTCGCATAAAACCCTTATCAATTAATAAATTGAATAGCATGGAGAATTGTTGTTCCCGTTGATTGGTTAGCCCCGCATAATGCTGCCGTATTTTTTTATTTTCCCGCACAATCAGAACAAAATCAAGTAAAAAAAATCGATACTCAAAAAAATTAAGCATTATTGTTTGTGAAATATTGACCAATAGCTGAAAGGGGTTATTTAACTGTTGGAGTTCCGGCATACCATTATCTATGTTCTCAACTAATTGAAAGTACAATGCTTCAATAATGTGTTCACGCTTTTTGAAGTGATAATTCAAATTACCCTGACTTATCCCCATCTTCATTGCAATGGTTCTAAGCGTCACCTTAGACAAACCAAGTGAATTAAACAACATTAAAGACGTCTCCAAAATTCTTTTCTTAGTGCTTTTCATCTGACAAAGATAAAAAGTACCAAGAAATAAATAGTAAACTTGACCTAATAAAAAAAAATTAGTAACTTTGACCTAAAATTAGGGAAGTAATGAAAAAAATAACCATAATCGGTGCAGGGATTGGGGGGCTTACCACAGCAATCGCTCTAAAACAAAAAGGATTTGAAGTAGAAATCTTCGAAAGCTCAAGAGCCTTTAAAAAAGCAGGCTCAGGGATAAATTTGGCCATAAATGCTATGCAAATCTATAAAAAACTAGGTGTTTATGATGATATTTTAGATAAAGCTAATTATACAAACTCAATGAATGCCCTTACCAAGGGACTCCGTCTGCTGACAAGTGCAGACTTAAAAAAGTTTGAAATAAAGTATAACGTTAAAACAGTCGCTATTCATAGAGCTACATTGCACGAGATATTGCTCAATCACATAGGTAATACAAAAATTAATTTAAACAAAAAACTCAAATCCTTAGAACAAATTGACGGCAAAGTAAACCTAGTTTTTGAAGACGGAACGAGCCATCAAGCCGAAATTGTAATTGGTGCTGATGGTATCCATTCTAACGTTAGAAAATCAATTTTCAAAGGCACCAAGCTAAGAGATGCTGGACAAGTCTGTTGGCGTGGAATTTCAAAAACCAAAATTGATGAAAAATATAGGACGGAATTAAATGAAATTTGGGGAAAAGGCAACCGATTTGGGTTTGTGCATATTTCTCCGAGCGACATTTATTGGTTTGCCCTAATCGACAAAGACAAATTTATATCTAAAGATATGGATTTGTTGCAAATATTTTCTGACTACCCAAAAATCGTCCAAAGTATCATAGCAGAAACAGATCAGAAAGAAATTCTTTGTAATGAAATTTGGGATCTAAAACCAATCGATATGTGGTACAAAGGCAATGTGTGTTTACTTGGAGATGCAGCTCATGCAACCACTCCAAATATGGGTCAAGGTGCTTGCCAAGCTATTGAAAGTGCAATGGCACTAAGCATTTGCTTAAAAGAAGAGCAAAATAATGAAACCGCTTTTTCTCGGTACCAACTAATTAGAAAAGAAAAAGCCAATCAGGTAACAAAAACTAGTTGGTTATTGGGACAGGTCGCCCAATCAAACAATTCATTAGTTTGTGCTCTAAGAAACATTATAACCAAAATAACCCCAAAATATGTTACAGAAAAACAAAGTGAAAAGATTTTTAATCTAAAATATTAAGCCTACTCCGAGAAGTCGTTGTAGGCTACTGTTAAAGTGTAGAGCAAAATTTTATTTTGTTCAATTGTGCAAGCGTGCAATTGCGCAACTGAATCCAGCCTAAAATCATTGTTTAAATAGGAGCCCACAGAATAAATTTTTGTGGCATATCTAAACAAAAATGAGTTTGAACTTTTCGGAGTCTCAATTATTAGCCCTTCGGGCTGTGCTTTCGCAAATTTAAGCGCGCCGCCGTCCAGGCAAAGAAGGCATTTCTCCACTGGCATAGTTGCCAGGAGTATCGTATTGCTTGCGCAAATACAAACCGATAATTGCCCCAAAAGCAAAGCCACCTATATGCGCCCACCATGCAGTCCCACCATTATTCGTATTGACACCTAACGAACCAAATCCACTCAACAATTGCTGCCCTATCCAAATACCCAAGAAAGCTATCGCTGGCCAACGAAAAACCCGCATAAAAATAACCAATAAAAGCTTGATTTTAGAGCTTGGAAACATCACAATATAAGCACCCAATACGGCTGCTATCGCCCCAGATGCCCCTACTGTCGGAATGGTACTTGCAGGGTCAATCATGACATGTGCCATCGTTGCTGCCACCCCACCTAAGATATAAAAAATAAAAAAGTAGGTATTTCCTATTACCGCTTCAATATTATCTGCAAACACCCACAAAAAAGCCATATTGCCTATCAAATGCATCCATCCACCATGCATAAACATCGATGAAAAAATGGTCAAGTAGTTGCTGCCGTGCGAGACATTATTGGGAATTGCCCCAAAATCCCACACAAATTGATTCCCGGCTTCTGGTCCTAAGGAAAATTGATACAGAAAAACTAATACATTTAGTGCAATAAACGCATAGCTAAAATAGGGCTTGTAGCCTCCTTGTATTTGGTCGTCACCTATCGGAAAAAACATCTTTTTTCTTTCAAAGGTATTATTTTTTTCAATGGTTCGGTCATTTTTTTGGCAAAAAAGAAGCAACTAACCCCATAAATGCCTGAATCGAAGTTTGAAAAAATAAATATCGATCGACCTAAAACCCCGTAGGGGTTTCCCTGCTTAGCCCACAGTGAAGCTATGGGCTAAGAAAGGTTTGTGATGTAAATACGTAGGCGTAGCGGGTCACGCTGGAAACTTCTGACGCTGAGTAAGGTGAAATTTGAAGACTTTTAGAGAGAATTTATAGCTCATCATACACCTTCAAATTTTGCCTTAATCAAGGAAGACGTTGGAGGCGTGGCAGGTTACGTCGGAGTATTGGTTTTTTACCGAACCAT